>DASZQQ010000188.1:0-3654 GCA_035549595.1 Caulobacteraceae bacterium | reverse complement strand
GCCGATCCGCGCCGGCCCGCCGCCGACCGCGCCCGCGACCCCTGGCGCCATCCGGCCCAGTCGCTGACCGTCTGGGGCCTCAAGCCCGGCATGACCGTCATCGACATCAATCCCGGCCCGGGCTGGTGGACCTGGATCGTCGCCCCCTACCTGGCCCAGACCGGCGGCCGCTATATCGCCGCCGGCGCCGACCTCGCCAATCCCAAGGTCTCGGAGGGCGCGCGCAAGGAGCGGGCCGCGTTCGAGGCGCGCTTCGCCGACAAGGCCGTGTTCGGCGACGTCTCGGTCGTGGGCTTCGGCCGTGTCTCGGGCCCGCTCGCCGCGCCGGGCACGGTCGACCTCGTCCTCGTCACCCGCGAAATCCACAACTGGGCCCAGGTCGACGGCTTCACCCAGAAGGCGCTCGGCGACTTCCGCGCGGCCCTGAAGAGCGGCGGCCTGATCGGCGTCGAGGACCACCGCGCCCCCGACGGCGCCGATCCGAAGAAGGACGACGGCTACATCTCCGAGGCCTGGGTGATCGCCGAGGCGCGAGACGCCGGCTTCCGCCTCGACGCCCGCTCGGAGATCAACGCCAACCCGAAGGACACCAAGGACTACCCGTTCGGCGTCTGGACCCTGCCGCCCACCCGCCGCACCTCCCCCCTCGGCCAGCCCGACAACCCCGCCTTCGACCGCACGAAGTACGACGCCATCGGCGAAAGCGACCGCATGACCCTGAGGTTCGTGAAGACGTAGGGGGTGCGCCTGGGTCGTCGCGCGGGCTGCGACGCCGTCTTTCACCACAAAGGACGCGAAGGACGCGCCGGCGTCGGTCGCGGCTTGCCACGACGTCGGGTGGCCTGATCGAAAGCGCGCTCCGCGCGCGTTCGCAGTCCGCAGGCCTTTGAGAGGCCCCCCGGTGACGCCGACCCCTTCGTGGTCTTCGTGTCCTTGGTGTCCTTCGTGGTGAAAGGAGCCTCACCACCTCCGCGACGCGCCCGAAGGATCGTTCAGCGCCCCGCCAGGCCGAGCGCCGGGTCGATGTCGAACAGGTCCGATCGCGCCGGCCGGACGGCCAGGGGGTCGCGGCGGGCGAAGGCGAAGCGTTCGATGAAGCTCCAGAACTCCGCCACCTCGCGCGCCGCCGCCGGGTCGGTCCCGACCTCCTCGACCGAGCGGCCCTGCTCCAGGGCCGACTGGTAGATCGACCGTGACCGGAGGATCGTCGGCGCGACGGTCAGGCGCATGATCCGAAGCGCCTGCAGCGCCCGCTTCACCGACGGGATCTCCACGCCCTCGCGCGTCGGCGGCGCCTGGTTGACCACGATCATCGCCGGCTTCCTCAGGCGCCGGATGATGTCCACCGTGTGCACGGCGGCGGCCAGGTCCAGGAATGTCGGGCGCAGCACCAGCAGCGACAGGTCCGACAGGACGATGGCGTGCGCCAGGTCCTCCTCCTGGCCGGCGGCGGTGTCGATCACCATGGCGTCGGTTCCCGCGCGGACGGCGTTCACCTGCAGGGCGAAGAGCTTGGGGCCGGTGGTGTCGGCCCGCTCCGGCCCGGGCTCGCGGCGCGCCTTCAGCACGTCGCTGGCCGAGCGCTGCGGGTCGGTGTCGGCCAGCAGGGTCTTCAGGCCCCGCAGGTGGGCCGCGAGGGCCAGCTGCGTGGCGACGGTGGTCTTACCAGAGCCGCCCTTGCGGGCGATCACGGCGATCGTGCGCATGCCCCTTCGTCCCCCGACCGGTCCGAAGGTCTTGCCGCCTGCAGCCCGTCTCGAGGTCCTGGCAGAGAGGATTCGTGTGACGCCAGTGCGGCAGTCGCGCCACAATCGCGCCATCGCCCAGCCTGCAGGACTCAGGCTGGGGAACGGGCGGCTTCAGGCGGTCGCAGCGCGCCACAGCCGGCGCTCGATCGCGGGCCACAGCAGGTTGACCGCCAGCCCCGCCAGCACCAGCGCCGCCGCGCCCAGCTTCCAGGCCGGCAGCGGCTCGCCGAGGATCAGCGCCGAGGCCGACATGCCGAACACCGGCACGGTCAGCGCCAAGGGCGTCACGCTGGCGGCCGGGTAGCGGGCCAGCAGCCAGCTCCAGACGCCGTAGCCGAACAGGGTGTTGCCGACGCTCTGCCAGAGCACCGCCGCCCAGGTCCCGGCGTCGGCGCCGGCGACGCCGCTGGCGATCGCGGCCGGCCCCTCGACGAGGAGCGACAGGATCAGCAGCGGCGGCACGGCGAAGAGGCTCGACCAGACCATGTAGGCCAGCATGTTCACCCCGGTGGCCTTGCGCGAGACGAGGTTGCCGGCGGCCCAGCTCAGCGCCGCCGCCAGGGTCAGGCCAAGGCCCAGCGGCGTCGCCCCGGCGCCCGAGTGGACGAGGATCGTGGCCAGGCCCGCGGCCGCCAGGGCGAGCGCCGCGATCTGGTAGGCGCGCACCCGCTCGCCGCTCAGGGCGGCGGCCAGGCCGATGGTGAAGAACACCTGCGTCTGGACCACCAGCGAGGCCAGGCCCGGCGAGATCGCCCCGCCCTTCATGGCCATGAACAGGCAGCCGAACTGACCGGCGCCGATCAGCACGCCGTAGAGCGCCAGCTGCCGCCAGGGGACGGCCGGGCGTCGGATGAAGAAGGCCATGGGCGCGAAGGCGAAAAGGAAGCGCAGGCCGGCCATGAACAGCGGCGGCAGGTGCGCGAGCGCGGCGCGGATGACGACGAAGTTCGTCCCCCAGACGGCCATGACGACCAGCGCCAGGGCGAGGTGGGCAAGCGAAAGCGACCGGTTCATGCGAGCTCCGGAACATTGCGGAGCCGGCCCGCTCCCCACGGGGCCTAGATAGGGCGCCGGACCCGGCGGCGCCACGGCCACGAACCGGGGACATGTTCCGCCAGGAACGTGTCCCCTCCAGCCAGACGCACCATGAGGGGGACACGAACCCCGCCTCAGGCGGGGATCATGTCCCCGACCTCAAGCCCGCGCCGAGACGATCCAGGTCGAGGACGGCAGCTTGACGCCGTCCGGCGTGTCGTAGGGCGCCAGGGCCTCGCGCACGGCGCCGATCACGGCGTCGCGCCGGTCCGGGTGGTCGCGCAGCATGGCGCCGAGCGGCCCGACGCGCAGCGAGACCTCGACGGCGTCGTCCACCGTGCCCGCGCCCATCGGCTCGTCGTGCCGGGTCAGCACCACGTCGCGGAAGCCGGCGGCCGTGAGGATCCCCCTCAGCCGCTCGCCGTCGGCGAAGGCGAACGGGCCCGGGGCGTTGGGGTCGGGCGGGCTCGCCGGCGGCTCGGGCGGGAACAGCCTGGCCGCCGCCGCGCTCGGCAGGGTCATGATCGGGTTGTCGGCCATCGTCCGCCAGCACAGGAAGGTCAGGCGCCCACCCGGCTTCAGAGCCCGGCGCAGGTTCGTGAACGCCGCCGTCGGATCGGCGAAGAACATCACCCCGAAGCGCGAGTGAAGAGCGTCGAAGGCGCCGGCCTCGAGGGAGAAGGTCTGGGCGTCGCCGACCTGGAAGCGGGCCTGGCCGAGGCCGGCCTCGGCGGCGCGCCGCACGGCGACCTCGAGCATGGGGGCCGAGATGTCGAGGCCGAGCACCGCCCCGGACGGGCCGACCGCGCGCGCCAGCGCCAGGCTGGAGGCGCCGCAGCCGCTGCCGACGTCGAGGATCTTCTCGCCCGGC
>DASZQQ010000187.1:0-4929 GCA_035549595.1 Caulobacteraceae bacterium | reverse complement strand
CGGGTCGCGGTAGGGGGCGGCGCGGAAGTCGGTGGTGGCGGTCAGCACGCATTTTGCGCGACGGACCTATCCGGCGGTCGACGCCGCCGACGCCCTGAGCAGCCGCCCGGACTTCGCCATTGCCCTCTATCCCGGCCACCTCTGGGCGCACGAGGACGAGGACCGCGCCACCCGCAACGACGAGGACCTGAGCCTTCGCCCCGACATCCGCGTCGGCGCCGACACGCCGCCGACCTTCCTGCTGCAGGCCGAAAACGACCCCGTGGACACCATCGAACAGTCGCTCGCCTACTACGTGGCGCTGCAGAAGGCCGGCGTGCCGACGGAGATGCACCTCTACGCGGAGGGCGGCCACGCCTTCGGCCTGCGCGCCGCCCACCAGCCGATCGGCCGCTGGCCGCAACTGGTGGAGCAGTGGCTGCACACGATCGGCATGCTGGGTCCTCAGCGCCGCTGAGTCCGCGAGAGTCTCGCTTCAAGCGGTGGCGGCGTAGATCATCACCCCCGTGGCCACCGCCAGGTTAAGGCTGTCGGCGCGGCCGCGCATGGGGATTTTCACGTTCACGTCGCAGACGGCGGCGAGGTCGGGGGGCAGGCCGGCCTGTTCGTTGCCCATCAGGATCAGGGTCGGGTCGCGGTAGGGGGCGGCGCGGAAGTCGGTGGTGGCGGTCAGCAGCGTGCCGACCACGGCGCCGGGCCAGGTTCTGCGCCAGGCGATGAAGGCCTCGACGCCGGCCTTGTAGAGCGGCACGGCGAACACCGAGCCCATGGTCGCGCGCACCGCCTCGACCGAATAGGGATCGCAGCAGTCGCCGACCAGGATGACGCCGCCGCAGCCCGCGGCGTCGGCGGTGCGGATGATGGTGCCGAGGTTGCCGGGATCGCGAACGGCCTGGAGCGCGACCCAGCAGCGGGCGGCCTTCGGGTCCAGGGTCTGGAGCGGCGCGAACGACTGCTCGAACACGGCCAGCACCGTCTGCGGATTGTCGCGCCGCGAGATCTTGGCGACGATGTCGCGGCTGACCTCGATCACCTCGCCGCGCGCCTTTTGCGTGGCCTGGGCGGCCTGGCGCAGCAGCGGGTGGCTCGCCGCCTCGGCGGTGTGCATCAGGATCTTCGGCGCGCGGCCGAGCTCGACCGCCTCGGTGACGATCTTCAGGCCCTCGGCCAGGAAGAGGCCGGTCTCCTCGCGCTCCTTGCGTAGGTGCAGGGCCCGCACCGCCTTGACGGTCGGGTTGGTCAGCGAGGTGATCGTCCGGGCGTTCACGCCGCGCTCCAGCGGGCGAAGAACGAGAGGCCGACGCCGCGCTCGCCGCCTTCCTCCATCAGGGCCAGCTCGCCCCAGTCGATGCGCCCGCCGCGGCCCTCGAGCACGTCGGCCATGAGGCCGGCGAGGGCCAGGCCGGAGATGCGCTCGGAATAGGCGTTCAGCAGCAGGAAGCGGGCGTCGTCGGCGAGGACCGCGGCGCAGCCTGCGATCAGCTCGGGCAGGTCGTCGTAGAGGCGCCAGACCTCGCCGCCGGGGCCGCGGCCGTACTTCGGCGGATCGAGCACGACGCCGTGGTACTTCGAGCCGCGCTTCACCTCGCGGCGGACGTAGGCGCGCGCGTCCTCGCAGATCCAGCGCACCGGCGCCTCGGCGAGGCCGGAGAGGGCGGCGTTGTCCCGCGCCCAGCCCACGGCCTTTTTCGACGCGTCGACGTGGGTGACCGAGGCGCCGGCCGCGGCCGCCACCAGGCTGGCGACGCCGGTGTAGCCGAACAGGTTCAGCACCCGCGTCTCGGGCCCCGATCCGGCCAGGCGTTCGGCGAGCCAGGCCCAGTTGGCCGCCTGCTCGGGGAAGAAGGCCAGGTGACGGAAGGCGGTCAGGCGGCCGTGGAAGCGGGCCGGCCCCCAGGCCAGAGGCCAGGTCTCCGGCACCTTGCGCGCGAAGCGCCAGCGCCCCGCGTCCTCCTCGTCGGCCGGCTCGAAGGTGGCGTCGGCGCTCGCCCAGGCCGTCTCGTCCAGGCGCGGCGACCACAAGCACTGCGGCTCGGGACGGACGACGCGGTAGGGGCCGTAGCGCTCCAGCTTGCGCCCGCCGCCGCTGTCGATCAGGGCATAGTCCGCCCACGCCGTCGTGCGCATCACGCTGGGCGCATCGGCGATGGCGGGGCGGCGGGGCGGCATGGCATCCGCCCTTAGCCGCACTTGCGGCGTTTCGCCAGCCGGGCCTCCGTGGACGGCCATCTTGCGGCGCAGACACGATTCCCCTTTAGTAAGCAGGGGAAACGAACACAAAGGGCCAGGGCGAGTGACGATCACGGGGACGAAGCCTCAGAAATCCGCGCGGAAGGCCAAGGGGGATGGCCACCTGCGCAGGGCCGAGATCCTCCTGGCGGCAGAGCGAATCTTCGTCGCCGACGGCTACGAAGGCGCCACGATCCGCAAGATCGCCGACGAGGTCGGGGTCTCGTCGACCGCGCTCTACATGCACTTCCGGGACAAGGACGAGATCCTGCTCGAGATCTGCACCGAGGCCATGCAGTCCCTGCTGCAGATCAACAGCGACATCTCCGCCCAGCCGATCGATTCGGTGGCGCGCGTGCGGATGATGCTGGAAGCCTACGTCCGCTTCGGGCTCGCCCATCCGAACACCTACCGCCTGGTGTTCTGCACCACGCCGTCGCCCAACTCGCTGCTGAAGCCCAATTCGATCCAGAAGCAGGAAGCCACCAACGAGATCGGCGCCCAGTGCTTCGAGCGCTTCTCCGGCGTCGTGCGCGAGATCGCCGCCGAGGGGCGCCTGCGTACGGGCGATCCGAAGACCGTCGCCCAGACCCTGTGGGTCGCCTGCCACGGCATGGCCGCGATGATGATCACCAAGCCGAGCTTCGACTGGGCGGAGCCCGAGGAGTTCATGCGGGTCATGGTCGACGGCCTGCTGTTCGGCCTCGTCGCCGACTGAGGCCGGTGCGTACGCCGGCCACCCTGCTGGCTGGCGTCCTGCTGGCTCTGAGCGCGACGAACGTGGCGGCGGGGCCTCGCGTCTATTCCCTCGACCAGTGCGCCGACCAGTACGTGCTGGCCCTGGCGCCGCGGGCCGACATCGTCGGCCTCTCCAAGCGCGCGGACGACGCCGATTCCTACATGCGCGCCGGGGCGAGGGGACTGCCGCTGCGCCGCGCCACGGCCGAGAGCGTGCTGGCGGCGCGGCCCGACATCGTCGTCAGGACCTGGGGCGGGGAGGCCAACCTCGCCGAGGCCCTGCGCCGGCGCGGGGTGCGGGTGGTGCAGATCGAGGACGCCACCGACTTCGCCGGCATCGCCCGCGAGACGCGCAGGGTCGCCGCCGCCCTCGGCCAGCCGGCTGCCGGGGAGGCGCTGGTCCGGCGCATGGACGGCGAGCTGGCGGCCAGCGCCGGGGCCTGGCGCGGCGCCGGCGCGCTCTACCTGACGCCGGGCGGCTTCACGGCCGGCGGGGGCACCCTGATCGACGCCATCCTGCGCGGCGCGGGGCTGTCGAACCTCGCCGGGGGGGAGGGGTTCCGCTCGGTGTCGCTGGAGCGGCTGGTGCTGGAGCCCCCGCACGCGATCGTCGAGGGCTTCTTCGAGGCGGTCTATTCGGCGCTGCAGCGCTGGAGTCCGGGGCGGCATCAGGTCCTGCGCCGGATCGCCGAGCGGCGCACCCTGGTCTCCCTGCCGGGGCGCCTGGTCGGCTGCCCGGCCTGGTACTCGGCCGACGCTACCGCGAGGATCGCTGCGGCGGCTCCGAAGCGCGGCTTGAGCGCGCGGCCCGATTGAGTGCTAGGGAAGGCACGAGTCGGGCCCTCCAGCAGTCGGCATGCGCTTCCTGATCCTCCTCAGCCTCGGCCTGGCCGCCATGATCGCCGTCGCCGTCGGTCTGGGCGAGACCTGGCTGGGGCCCGCCCAGATCACGCGCGCCTTCGCCGATCCGGGGTCGCCGCCGGGCGAGATCCTGTGGGCGATCCGCGCGCCGCGGGCGGTGGCCGCCGCCGCGGTCGGGGCGGCGCTGGGCCTCTCGGGCGCGGTGATGCAGGGGCTGCTGCGCAATCCGCTGGCCGACCCGGCGGTGCTGGGCGTCTCCGCCTTCGCGGGCCTCGGCGCGGCCCTCGTCATCGCCGGAGGGCTCGCCGCGGCGCCGGGAACGGTCGAGGCCGCCGCCCTGGCCGGGGCGCTCGTCGCAGGGGCCGCCGTGGCCCTGCTGGCGGCGCGCGTGCGCGAGCCGGAGGCGCTGATCCTGTTCGGCGTCTCCCTGTCGGCGATGGGCGGCGCCATGACCTCCCTGGTGTTCAACCTCTCGCCGTCCCCGATCACCACGGCCGAGGTGCTGTCCTGGCTGATGGGATCGGTGGCCAACCGCGACTGGGGCGACCTCGGCGCGGCCCTTGTCCCCGGCGTGGTGGGGGCGGGGCTCTGCGCCTACGCCGCGCGCGGCCTTCGCATGCTGACCCTCGGCGAGGAGACCGCCGCGCTCTCCGGCCTGCCGATGGCCCGGCTGCGCGCGGCCGCCGTAGCCGGCGCGGCCCTGCTGACCGGCGCGGCCGTGGCCATGGCCGGGGTGATCGGCTTCGTCGGCCTCGCCGCGCCGCACCTGGTGCGCCGCCGCGTCTCGGACGATCCGGCCCGGACCCTGCTGCCGTCGGCCCTGGCCGGCGCTGTGCTGCTCGTCGCCGCCGACCTCGCCGCGCGCATGATCCCGACGGACGAGGAGCTGAAGCTCGGCGTCGTCACCGCCCTCTTCGGCGCGCCGCTGTTCGGCCTCGTCGCCTGGCGCGCGGCCCGGAGCTGGCGCGCGTGAGCACCGCCGCCCTGACGCTGGACGCCGTCGCCGTGAAGCGCGGCGCGCGGCCGGTCCTGGACGGCGTGAGCCTGGAAGCGACCGCAGGCGAGGTGCTGGGCGTGCTCGGCCCCAACGGCGCCGGCAAG
>DASZQQ010000186.1:0-3602 GCA_035549595.1 Caulobacteraceae bacterium | reverse complement strand
CTGGCCGGCAGGCAGTCGCTCTTCAGCGCCATCGCCCGGTGCAGGGCGTGCTCGGCCTTGAGCGGCGCCTGGTCGAGGGAGAAGCCGCCGAAGGCGACGGCCGGGTTCTCGGCGTCGATCAGGTCCAGCCAGGTCTGCAGGAAGGCCGGGCTGTCGGGCAGCATGTCGCTGTCGAGGAACAGCAGATGGCCGGCGCGGGCGTTGGCGGCCAGGCGGTTGCGGCCCTTGGAGCGGCCCTCGTTGGCGGCCAGGCGCACGAAGCGGGCGGGACGGCGCATCGCGCGCACCGTCTCGGCCACGCGCGCGGCCAGGGCGTCGTCGCCGCAGCCGTCGTCGAGCACCACGATCTCCACCGCGCCACCGTCGCCGTCTAGCGCGGGCAGGAGGGTGGTCGGATCGTCGCGGAAATAGGGGATCAGCACCGAAAGGCGCGGCCGTGCGTCAGCCCACGCGGCGTTGTCGACCAGGGTGACGGCGCCGGCCATCACGCGGCCCTCGGCTGCAGGCGCACGGCGATCAGGCGCAGCGCCTTGGCGCGCAGGCCGCCGACGTCGAGCGCGCCGGCGACGAGGCCGTAGACGAGGCCGCCGCAGCCGGCCTTCAGCGCCAGTTCGGCGATCCCACCCCACGAGGGCAGGCGCAGGACCACGAGGGTCATGGCCAGGGTGGCGAGCGCCGCGCCCAGGAACGTCCCCGTCGGGAACGGCAGCGGCAGGGCGCGGCGGCCCAGGCCCATGGAGGCGGCGAGGCCCAGGGCGTAGCTGGCCGTTGTCGCCCAGAGCGCGCCGTCAAGGCCATAGCGCGGGATTAGCACCAGGTTCAGGACGACGTTGGCCAACGCCGGCAGGGCCATGGCCGCCAGCAGCAGGGGCGTGCGCCGCGCCAGGGTGAAGGCCTGGTGCCAGTAGTAGGTGGTCACCCCGGCGAAGAAGGCGCTGGCGGCGATCCAGGGCGTGACCTCGGCCGCGCCGGCGCGCAGGGCCGGTCCGACCATGACGTCGGCGAGGGGGCGGGCGACGAGGGCGAGGCCGGCTGCGGCCGGGAGGGTGAGGGCGACCATCACCTCGGCCTGCTCCCTGGCCGCCTCGGCCAGGGCCGCCTTGCCGCCGCGCTCCAGGGCCATGACCATGGCCGGGCCGCCGGCCATGCCGAGCCAGATGAACATCACGTCGAGGGTGCGGTTCGCGAGGCTGTAGCCGGCGTGGTAGACGCCGACGGCCGCCTCGTTGAGGTAGGCGCCCAGCAGGAAGCGGTCCGTGGTCGCCAGCGCCAGGGCCAGGATCAGCGAGGCCGAGACCGGCAGGCCGTAGGCGGCGTAGGCGCGGGCGCGGGAGGCTTCGAACCGCCCGCCCTTCAGCCCCTTCAGCTCGGTCGGCAGCACGAAGACGATGCACGCCGCGGCGATGACGCCGAGGCCCGCCAGGGGGGCCGCGCCGCCGAGGCCGGTGGCGATCAGCGCCGCGCCGAGGGCGAAACCGCCGGCGGACTGGGCCATGTCGAGCCGGGCCGCGCCGCGCACGTCGCCGGCCGCCCGGCGCCGCTCCTGCGCCAGCTTGGCGAGGCTGCGCACCAGGATCGACGCGAGGCCCGCGGCCATGGCGGCCTTGACCGCCGGCGTGGTCGGCCAGAGCCAGAGGGCGAGGCCGGCGAGGACGGGGAACACGACCGCCATCGCGGCCCAGGTGCGGTAGAGGGTGGCGAAGTGGTCGGCGAGCTTCGGCCCCTGCGCCTCGGTGGCGTAGAAGCGCGCCATCGCCGCCTCGAGCCAGGTGAAGCAGATGGTGTGGCCAAGGCTCATGGCCGAGAAGCCGAGCGCATAGGCGCCGTACTGCTCGGGCGTCAGCAGGCGGGTGAAGGTGACGATCGCCAGAAGGCCGACCACCCCCTGGACCACGTTCACCGGCAGGTAGCCGAGGACGCCGCGCCAGAACATCTCAGCGTACCGACTTGGCGTCGCCGAGCAGGCAGGGGATGGTCATGGCCATGATGTAGAGGTCGCGCCAGAACGACTGGCGTTCGATGTATTCGATGTCGAGGGCGACGCGCCGGCGCACCAGCTCGGGCGTGTCGACCGGTCCGCGCGAGCCCTTGATCGCCGCCCAGCCGGTCATGCCCGGCTTCATGCGGTGGCGGTGGGCGTATTCGGCGACGAGGCGTGCGCTCTCGGTCTCGCCGGTCTTCATGCCGACCGCGTGCGGGCGGGGTCCCACCAGCGACATCTCGCCCTTTAGCACGTTCAGCAGCTGCGGCAGCTCGTCGAGGCTGGTCTTGCGGATGAAGCGGCCAACGCGCGTGACGCGGTCGTCGCCGGCGGTGACCTGGCGCGAGGCCGTGGCGTCCGTGGTCTCGACCCGCATCGAGCGGAACTTCCAGACCAGGATCTCCTCGTTGTTGAAGCCGTGCCGGCGCTGGCGGAAGAACACCGGCCCCGGGCTGTCGAGCTTGATGGCGATGGCCACCGCGACGAACACCGGCAGGAAGCAGACGAGGGCGATGGCGCCGATCACCAGGTCCTGGATGCGCTTGACCAGGGCCCGGCGCTCGTCGCTGGGCTCGCCGGCCATGCGCGCCAGCGGCGCGTCGGCCAGGCGCGAGAGCGCGGCCGAGCGGCCGGCGGGGCCGTCGACCTCGACCAGCAGCATGATCTCGTGGGGCAGCACGCCCAGGCGGTCGACCAGCTGGCGCACGCGCGAGCGGGCCATGGACGAGACCGTGATCACGACCCGGTCGACGTAGGGCATGATGCGGTGATTGAGCAGGGCGTCGGTGTCGCCCAGCACCGGCACCCCGGCGATGCGCTTGGGCGCGCGCTCCAGGCGGTCGTCGAAGATGCCGAGCACGGCGACGTCGCCGGTCTTCAGCGCCGACTCGATCAGGCGCCGGGCGTTGGCGTTGGCGCCGACGACGACGATGTTGGGCGTCAGGCGGCCCTGGCGGCGCCAGCGGCGCACCATCGCCCACCAGAAGGCGTGCAGGACGTAGAGAACGCCGAACACGCCGCAGAACCACAGCACCAGCGAGCGGGCCCCGTCCTCGGGCGCGTCGAGGACGATCGCGCTGACGGTCAGCACGATGCCGGCGAGGCCGAAGGCGGCGGCGACGCGGATCAGGTGCCGGCCCAGGCCCTCGGCCTGGCCGAAGCCGTAGGCGCGGGTCGCGGTCAGCGACCAGGCGAGCAGGACGGCGGCGAGGGCGAACGGCGCCAGGTCGCCGAACGCGTCGGCGCGCGTCGCGGACCAGCCGAGGACGCGGGCGGCGGCGAAGGCCGACAGGGCGATGGCGGCGATGTCGGCGCCGCGGAACAGGGCGCCCAGGGTCCAGCCCTGCAGGCGCGCGCGGCTCGGCGTGAGGCGGTCGGGGCGCATCGGCCCGCGGCGGTCGTCCGGGGCCTGTTCGGCCGGCGGCAGGCGCAGGGGCGCGTCAGGCGCCTCATCGCGGGACGGCTCCGGCGCAGGGGCGGCCGGCGTCCCGGTTCGGTACGCTTCGATGTCCCGTTGTTCGACGGCCAGACCCATGACGCCCGCAACTCAGCAATTCCCGGGCCGTCATGCCCCATTGCCCGTTCCGGTCGCGTTAACGGCGAACGACGATATCCGCGAAAG
>DASZQQ010000185.1:0-18362 GCA_035549595.1 Caulobacteraceae bacterium | reverse complement strand
GGTATTCGTCCCAGTAGATCGACGGGTTGCGCATGATCCAGCCGACCTCGCCGCCCGGGCAGAAGGCGCCGCCGAGGACGTTGGCGAGCACGCCGCGGTCGAGTCCCCGGCCGGTGGCCGGCGGCGTCGACGGATAGGGCAGGAACGGCGAATAGTCGGGCGGCAGCCAGCCCTCGGCCTTTTCGTCGATGAAACAGCCGTCGGCCCATTGGCTGAGCATGAACAGCTGGGTGTCGGTCAGGCGCAGGAACTTGCTCGGCGCGACGTTGCTCAGCGGGTTGTCGCCGGCCAGCAGCGGCATCAGCGGCAGGTCGTGCACGCGGCTGCCGACCCGGTCGACGAGGTGGAAGGCGTTCTCCTCGCCGCTGCGCCGCAGGAGGTCGAACAGGAACCGGCGCATGGGGCCGTAGGGGTCGTGGCCGGGACCGTGGGCCGGGCGCGCACGCGTCTCGACCATCGCCTCGCCCTGGCTGGCGTCGCGGCCGTAGCCCTCGGCCGCGGCGAGCGCCTCGTCGCCGAAGCTGCCGGGCGTGCGGCGCAGCTTGTCGGGATCGAACGTGCCGCGCTGGGCCTGGTCGTGCGGATAGTTCGACTGCTGCAGGATGTCGGTGAGGTAGCGGAACTCGTCCGGCCGGAACAGGATCGGCCAGATGTCGCGGAAGAACCACGGCCGCCAGGCGCGGTTCCAGGCCAGGCGCCCGGCCCGCCAGTGCTGCATGGCGCCGGCGTCGCGGAACGGGATGTGCTCGGGATCGCCGAACGTGCCGAGCTGGCCGTAGAGGCTGGTGTCGGCGGCGTATTCGCGGATGAAGAGGTCCTGCAGCACCTCGTCCATGGTGATCATGTCGAGGATCTGCGGCGCGAACCGCGGATAGCCGACCACGACCCAGGCCGGATACTCCACGTCGATGTAGCGCACCTGGCCGACTTCCTCGGAGAACATGGCGAGCCTGGCCATCACCGGGCCGTCGGAGGTGTCGTCGTACCAGCCGTCGGTGTTGGCGTAGTCGGCGATGCGCGGGCCCGAGGGGCCGAACCCCTCGGCGCCGGAGCGGCCGTGGCCGCCGAGCACGACGAGGCGGCCGGCGTCGTCGGTGACCAGTTCGCCCAGGGTGTTGATCGAGAACGGCTGGGTGTCGGGCGGCGGGAAGGTGGTGGCGTAGTCGTCGGCGCCGGCCCGGTCGAAGCGCGCGCGCCGGTGGGCCGTGGCGTCGACGATGCGCGGTCCCGGATCGATCACCAGCCGGTCGCGGTCGGTCACCGAGGCGTTGCGGCGTGGGTGGCCGGGGGCGTAGCCGTGCTCGCCGTCGGTCTCCTGGAAGACGTACCAGGAGGCCTTCTTGTTCGCGAGGTAGACGCGCCACTGGATGTCCTGGAGCACCCCGTGGTTGCCGCCGCCCTCCACCGGATCGCCGATCTTCAGCGGCCGTCCCTCGGGCGAGGCCTCGTCGTAGACGAAGATCTGGAAGCGGGCGCCCTGGCGCTTCACGCGCCCCTCGGCGTCCTTGAACTGGCTGACGGGCACGGGGGTGATCCCGTCGGCTTCGACCTGGCCGTTGCCGAAGGCGTCGCAGGCCTGGGGCATGCCGGCCGGGGTTTCCGGGGCGAGGTAGAACTCGGTGTCGCTGTTTCCCAGGCGCGCGATGCCGATGCCCGGGTGGATCCTGTACGTGGCCATGGCCCCCTCCCGGTTCAGTCGAGGAAGCTGAGGGAGACGCCCTCGAGCTTCAGAAGTTCGGTGTCCTCGCGGTAGTCGGCCCCGATCACCACCAGGGTGATCTGAAGGGCGTCGGCCTTGGCCAGCAGCGCCCTGGCCGCCTCGGTGACGTCGATGCGGTGGTTGCGCGGGGTGTTGTGGCTGCGCGCGCGCAGGTCGTAGTCGCGTGGCCGCGCTGGCGGGAGGTCGCAGTGGCCGGGGCCGCCGTAGCAGTCGCCGTGGCCGAAGATGGCCAGGTACCCCGCGTAGTGCGGGTTGTCGGTCACCGGCGTCGAGGCGTTGGCGGCCGGATCGTTCAGGAACGCGCGCACGAAGCACGAGCGCGCCAACTGCGGCACCTCGTGCAGCCGGATCTCGGCGCGGCGGAAGGCCTTCACGCGCTCGCCGACCGCCAGCGGCGCCGAGACGAAGCGGCCGACCGTGGCCTCCAGGCCCACCGGCATGAAGTGCGAACCGCGCACGTACTCGTAGCCGAACCGGGCCATGTCGAGGGTGTCGCGCACGGTGTAGTTCCAGGGCGACAGGACCGCGTCCTGGTCCACGGGCGCGGCGCTGGGATTGCGCTGCTGCCACTCCCACCAGACGCGGTCGATGTTGACGTGGATCGGCCAGAACACCGGGTCGTAGGACGCGGTCAGGTTCGAGAACATGTCGCCGAGCGCGGGCTGGGAATAGAGGTCCTCGCGGGCGTGGAAGCGGCGCCCGGCGACCTTGACCGCGGCGTTGCGCTTGCGGCCGAGGTCCGGATCGACCGCCTTCGCCGGCGGGCTGGCGCCGCAGGCGTAGCTGGACGCCTGGAAGTCGGGGTTCTGGCCCCCGGTCCAGATGTGCATGGTGTTGTGCGGGTTCTGGTCGAGGAAGCCGAACGCAGAGTCGTAGATCGGGCCTCCGCCGAAGTCGCGGAAATTGTTCAGGCTTTCGATCTGCGCCATGTCGCGGGCGGTGGGGTAATGGTAGTGGATGATCTGGTTGATCGTCCCCCCGCCCTGGTACTCGGCCGGATAGCGCAGCGGGTACCACAGTGGATTCGAGGCCAGCAGGGCGTCGATGCAGGCGCGGCGGTTGGCGTCGGCCGGGGAGGGGGCGATGGCCGTGTAGCCGATCACGCCGATCAGGTGGCAGAAGAAGGCGTGCTGCGAGACGAACAGCGTCCCGTCCTCGGCCAGGGCGAAGATCGCCCGGGCTTGGTCCTCGGTCGGCGCCGGCTCCAGGGCGGCCACCAGCGCCTCGGCGGCGTCCGGCGCCAGGAAGGCCTGCATGGACTGCGGGATGATCCAGCCCTTGTCCGGCGTCTCGGGCCGGTACTGCGGCATGGTCCAGTCCCAGTACGGCAGCATGAGCCCCGGCTCGAAGTCCTGCAGGTTCTGCTCGAACTCGTAGAGGTAGGCCCGGTGCCAGGGCAGGAAGCGCTCCCAGCCGTGCTGGCAGTGGTTCTGGTGGATCAGGGCCTGGTTGTTGTAGCTGCGCCGGTCCTCGGGCCAGTGGTTCAGGTCGTAGAGCTTGCGAAAGCCGCGCCGCAGCCGTTCGACCTGAGGCGGACTCATGCAGTCGAGGTTCATCCGCTGGCGCGGCGCCCCGGCCCTGGCGACCGGTCTGCCGTCGTCGTCGCAGGCCGGGAACTCGGCGATCTCGCTGACCCGCACCAGCTCGCGCGCGGGACCTGGCGAGGCCAGCGTGCCGGCGTCGATCAGCGTCTCGCGGTCATCCTCGGGACAGTCGTCGTCGATCCAGGCGCTGATGAAGTCGATGTCGTCGGCGGCCACGCGGCGCCCGCCCCACGGCAGGGGCGGGAAGCGCACGCCGTCGAACGGCGCCTCTCCGCGCAGGCCCTTGACCAGGCCCGAGGCCTCGCCGCGCCCGCCCTTCGACGAGCAGCCGCAGGCGCCGGCCTGTGGCGGAGCGATCATGGCGACGCCGAACACCGTGGCCGCCAGGAAGGACTCCAGCGGTTCGTTCCAGAAGCGGCCGGCGCCGCCGTAGTCGGAGGCGCTGTCGCCGGCGGCGTCGTCGAGTATCGCGCGCACGCGCGCCAGCCGCGTCTGTGCCGTAGCCATCCTCACCTCCGCTTCGCTGTCGGCCGCCCGTCGCGGCGGCGGGCGGTCCCCGGCCTCGCCCGACCCAACCCATGCGCGAAACGCACTTAGACACAGCCGCGCGCCGGGCACAACTTTCCGGCGACCAAGGTTCGAATGGGCCGGCGATGTCACGCCGGGGCCGGCCGTCTCGTCCTCGCTTTCAGGACCACGAAACGAGGAGCGGACCTGACATGAAGCGGATCCTGGCCTGGGTGCTGGCGGCGCTGCTGGGGGCGAACGCCCTGGCGCAGCTGTTCGCGGGGCCCTGGTGGTACGAGACCGTGCCGGGGGTGACCTCGACCGGGCCCTACAACGCCCACTTCGTGAAGGACATCGGCGCGGCCTATGGCGTCGTCGCCCTGGCGCTCGCCTGGCGGGCCTGGCGGCCGACGGCGGCGGCGTTCGGCGCGCTCATGGCCGGGGCGGCGTTCCTGGTGCTGCATGCGGCGGTGCACGTCGCCGACGCCCTGATGGACGGCCACGCCGTGCACGACTTCGGCCGCGACTTCCTCGCCATCTACGTCTTCGCCGGCCTCGCCGCCTGGCTGGCCATCCCCGACCCCCAACCCCGAAAGGCCTGAAGGAGCCTCACCACGATGCTGCGCGCCCTTTTCCGCGGCCAACTCGACCGCTTCGAACGCGATTTCCAGTATGATGCGTCCTACATGCGCGACCTTCTGGATGTCAGCGTGTCCAGGTTCTTCCGGTTCTCCATGCTGCCGGCGCTGGGCCATGGCCGCGCCGCGCCGGCCGAGGCGGTGGCCGCGGCGGGTATCGTCGGCACGCTGGCCGAGGACTGCGGCCCCTGCACCCAGATCGGCGTCGACATCGCCGCCAGGAGCGGCGTCGCGCCGGACGTCCTGCGCGCCATCCTGGCCGGCGACGAGGCGGCGATGGGCGAGGCGGCCGCGCTCGCCTACGGCTTCGCCAGGGCCGTGCTGGCGCGCGACATGGAGACGGCCGATCCGCTGCGCGACCAGATCGTGGCCCGCTGGGGCAAGGCCGGCCTCGTCGACATCAGCCTCGCGCTCACCACGGCGCGGATGTATCCGACGCTGAAGTACGGCCTCGGCCACGGCAAGGCCTGCTCGCGCGTGGTCGTCGCCGGCAAGCCCGCGCCGTTCGCCAAGCCGGTCCTGGAGCCCGTGGCGATATGAGCCCGGCGGCGGACACCTCGGCCTTCGAGAGCCAGCGCAAGCGGCTGACCCGGCTCGCCTACCGCATGCTGGGCTCGCTGGCCGAGGCCGAGGACGCGGTGCAGGACGCCTGGCTGCGCTGGAGCCGCGCCGATCAGGCCGAGATCAACGATTCGACTGCCTGGCTGGTGCGGGCCACGACCCGCATCTGCCTCGACAAGCTGAAGAGCGCCCGGGCAAGGCGCGAGACCTATGTCGGGCCGTGGCTGCCCGAGCCCCTGGTCGAGCCGATCGCCGAGGATCCGCTGGAGCGGGCCGAGGAGGTGTCGGTGGCCTTCCTGCTGGCGCTGCAGCGGCTGTCGCCGCTGGAGCGGGCGGTGTTCCTGCTGCGCGACGTCTTCGACGAGGACTACGGCCGCGTCGCCGACATCCTCGGCCGCACCGAGGCCGCCTGCCGGCAACTGTCGGCCCGCGCCCGCGCGCACCTGAAGGAGGCCAAGCCGCGCTTCACGGTCAGCGACGAGGAGGCCCAGCGCCTGGCCGGCGCGTTCATGGCCGCGGTGGCCGGCGGCGACTTCGCGGCCCTGGAGGGGATCCTGGCCAGGGACGCGGTGATGATCTCCGACGGCGGCGGCAAGCGGCCCGCCGCCCTGCGCCCCCTGATCGGCCGAGAGGATGTGGTGGACTTCCTGAAGGCCATCGCCTGGCGCGGCAAGAGCATGGCCGCCCTCGGCCAGCCGCGGTTCGCCCGCATCAACGGCCTGCCGGGCATCATCGTCGAGGCCCCCGACGGCGTGCAGACCTTCGCCTTCGAGCCCGACGACGAAGGCCGCATCGCCGCCATCTACGTCATGCGCAACCCCGAGAAGCTGAAGCGCGTGCATTGAGCCGGGAGTTCGGGGACATGATCCTGCCACCGGCAGGTTCGTGTCCCCTCGCTGGCCACGGCTCGAGAAGTCCCCCCCAAATCCGCTCATCCCGACGAAAGTCGGGACCCAGGCCAAAGCCTGCCACGTCCGCGGATGGGGCGATTTCGGCCGCGTCGCCTTGGCGGACTTGGCGAACTTGGCGTTCAACAAGGCGGGCTCAACGGCCGGCCGATCCTCTGGCCGGGTCCCGACTTTCGTCGGGATGAGCGGAATTGTTGTGAAGCGCTGTAGGTCCCAAACGCGATGCGCCGTGCGTGCTGGAGGGGACACGTTCCTGGCGTAACATGTCCCCGGATCGGTCCTGGCCCTTAGCCTCCCCCGACGCCGACGATGGCGTTGAACAGGGCTTCGGCGCGGATCGGCTTGCCGAGGTGGGCGTCGGCGCCGGCGTCGGCGGAGGCGGCCATGTCGACGGCCGAGGCGTTGGCCGAGAGGACGATGATCGGCAGCCGCGCCGCGCCGCTCTCGGCCTCGCGCGCGCGGATCGTGCGGATCGCCGCCAGCCCGTCCATCACCGGCATCTGCAGGTCCATCAGCACCAGGTCGAACGGCTCGGCGCGCAGCGCCTCGACCGCCTCGGCGCCGTTCTCGACGCTGGTCACGTCCGCCCCGACCTCGGCCAGCATCAGCTCGACGACGCGGCGGTTGGTGGGGTTGTCGTCGGCCAGCAGCACTTTCAGCGGCGGGCCGTCGCCCGCCTCCGGGGCGAGGGCCTCGGGCAGGTCGAGGATGACGGTGAAGGTCGCGCCTTCGCCCAGGCGGCCGCGGGCGGTGATCGCCCCGCCCATCAGCTCGGCGAGCTGGCGGCAGATGGCCAGGCCCAGGCCGACGCCGCCGTGGCGGCGGGTGGCGGAGGCGTCGCCGGTCTCGAAGCGGGCGAACAGGCGCTCGGCGTCGGCCTCGTCGAAGCCGACCCCGGTGTCGGCGACCTCGATCCGCCAGCGGTGACGGCCCACCTCGAACACCGGCGCCACGGTCACGCTGACGCCGCCGGTCTCGGTGAACTTCACGGCGTTGCCGAGCAGGTTGGCGAGGATCTGGGCCACCCGGTCGCGGGCGCCGACCACCTCGCCGGCGACGCCTTCGGAGAGGGTGAGGCTCAAGCCCAGGCCCTTGGCCTCGGCCGCCGGCCGGAACGCCTCCACCGTCTCGCGCGCCAGGGCGCCCAGGTCGAACGGCACGGCGGCGATGGCGACCGCGCCGGCCTCCAGGGCGTTGAAGTCGAGGAGGTCGCCGACCAGGCGGTTGAGGGCGCCGGCGCTCTCGATGATCTGGCCGACGATGTCGCGCTGGTCCGCGTCGAGCGCCGAGCGGGCGAGGACGTCGGCGAAGCCGATCACCCCGTTCAGCGGCGTGCGCAGCTCGTGGCTGACGTTGGCCAGAAACTCGCTCTTGGCCTTGTTCGCCGCCTCGGCGCGGGCCAGGGCCTCGGACAGGGCCGCAGCCTGGGCCTTCATCTCGCTGATGTCGACGCGCAGGCCGATGACGCCGCCGTCGCGGGTGCGGCGCTCCTCGATCATGACCCACGAGCCGTCGCTCAGGCGCTGTTCGTGCCTCTGGCCGGGGTTGGCCATCATCTCCAGACGTCGGGCGAGCCAGGCTTCCTCCTGGCCGGCCGCCTCCGGATAGTCGCCGCGGGCGACGCCGACGCGCAGGGTGTCGGCCAGCTTCGCCCCCGGCGCGAAGAGGTCGGCCGAGCGGTGGTAGATCTCGGCGTAGCGCTGGTTCCAGTGGACGTAGCGGCCCTCGGGGTCGAGCAGCACGATGCCCTCGGGCAGGGCGTCGAGGGCGGCGCGCAGGCGCTCCTCGGCGCGCCGCGCGTCAGCCTTGGCCTCGGCGATCGCCCGCGGCAGCAGGGCCTGGGCGAGCCGGTCGGCCAGGCGCCGCCACAAGCCGGGGCGCGGGCGCATCGCGGCGTCCGTTTCGGAACTCATGAGCGGCGCGCACTCCCCGTCGTCGCGACTGACGCGAGGACGACCATGACGCCTGGAAGTGTGTTCAAGGGGTGAGGGGGTCCCCTCGGCGGGGTCAAGCGGCCGCGGCGCCTGCGCCGCGGGCAGGGCGCCCGCAAAACGGTCAGCCAGCGGCGAACGCCGGGGCGCCGGACGGGCGCTCACGCCGCTGCGACAGCGGCGCTTCGACTCGCTATCCTGGCGCCCGTGCGCTTCGACGACCGCTTCCTCGACGAGATCAAGTCCCGCCTCCGCCTGTCCGACGTCATCGGCAAGACGGTGAAGCTGCGGCGGCAGGGGCGCGAGTACGTCGGCCTGTCCCCGTTCACCAAGGAGCGGACGCCGTCGTTCTTCGTCAACGACGACAAGGGCTTCTTCCACGACTTCTCGTCCGGCAAGCACGGCGACCTGATCAGCTTCCTGCAGGAGACCGAGCGGCTCAGCTTCGTCGAGGCGGTCGAGCGCTTGGCCGCCGAGGCCGGCGTGCCGCTGCCGGAGCCCGATCCCCAGGCCGCCGCCCAGGAGAAGAAGCGCCAGGGCCTGGCCGACTGGCTGGACCTGGCCAGGATCTGGTTCGAGGGCGAGCTGCGCCGGCCGGTCGGCGCGGCGGCCAGGGCCTATCTGGAGCGCCGCGGCCTGCCGGACAGTGAGTGGGCGCGGTTCGGCCTCGGCTTCGCGCCGGCCGGCCGAACGGCGCTGAAGGACTACCTCGTCTCCAAGGGCGCGCGGCCGCCGGAGCTGGTCGAGGCGGGGCTGCTGATCGCGCCGGAGGACGGCGGCGCGCCCTACGACCGCTTCCGCGACCGCATCATCTTCCCGATCACCGACGGGCGCGGGCGGGTGGTGTCGTTCGGCGGCCGGGCGATGGATCCGCAGGCGCGCGCCAAGTACCTGAACGGCCCCGACACCAGCCTCTTCGACAAGGGCCACGTGCTCTACGGCCTGCCCGAGGCGCGCAAGCTGCTGCACGCGGGCGGCGACGGCGCGCCGCTGGTGGTGGTCGAGGGCTACATGGACGTGATCGCCTGCCAGCGCGCGGGTGTCGCGGCCGTGGCGGCCATGGGCACGGCGCTCACGGAGAGCCAGATGGAGCTGCTGTGGCGCCTGCACGGCGAGCCGACGCTGTGCTTCGACGGCGACCGCGCCGGGCGCCTGGCCGCCGGGCGGGCGCTCGACCGGGCCCTGCCGCTGCTGAAGCCCGGCCGCAGCTTCCGCTTCACCGCCGTGGTCGGCGGCAAGGATCCGGACGACATCCTGCGCGAGCAGGGACCGGCGGCCCTGAAGGCGCAGCTCGCCGACAGCATCCCGTTCGTCGAGGCCCTGTTCGTGCGCGAGCGCGACGCCGAGCCGCTGGACACGCCCGAGCGCAAGGCGGGCCTTCGCCAGCGCCTGCGTGCGGCGGCCGGCGCCATCGCCGACAAGGACCTCGCCCAGGCCTACCGCGACGACCTGATGGCGCGGCTCGACGCGGTGCTCGGACCGGCGCGGCCCGCCAGGGGCGAGCGCTTCGACCGTCGTCCGCCGCTGCGCCCAGGCCAGGGTGGCCGCTATGCCGCACCGCCCCCCGCCTTCCCGACGCCGGAAGGCAAGGCTGCGGCCAAACGCCTCGCAGCCTCGATCGAGCCGGTGGCCGCGGCGCTGGCCGCCTACGCCCTGGCCGATCCCGGTGTCGTGGACGAGCATCTGGAGGCCGTGGAGGCGCACGGATTCGGCGATCGGGCGCTTTCGGAATTGGCCAAGGAAATCATCCGCCTGCGATTGGACGCGGATCACCTTGACACCGAGGCCCTGCAACGCCATCTGGCGGCCAGAGGCTTTAGCGCGCTGCTGACTGACATCGACCGGGCCGCACCGAAATCGGGCGCGCCCTTCATTCAATCGGATGTCACCCTCGCCGCCGCCCGAGCCCAGTGGTCGCACGCCTTTGGGGTTCTGAACCGCATGGCTGCACTGGAACAGGCTTTGTCGGCCGCCAAGCAGGACTTGGCGGACGGTTCCGGTGCGTCGGTGTTGATGGCTCTGAAGACGGAACGGGATTCACTGCGGCGGGCGATAAGGTCCGGAACGATTTGGGGACAAGACGGGTCGTGAAGAGGGCGCAATTCCCTCGGCTCGGCCGCCATTAATCATTTTCGGCGCCGCCCTTGCATGGGGGGTGCGCGACGAAGTTCGGAGAGCCAGATGAGCGCCACGACCACCACCGAGCAGCCTGAACCGCCGGCCCCGACCGCGGACGGCCCGCTGCTCGACCTTACCGACGCCGGCGTCAAGAAGTTCATCAAGCAGGCCAAGGCCCGCGGCTACGTCACCATGGACGAGCTGAACAAGGTGCTGCCGAGCGAAGAGGTCACCTCCGAGGCGATCGAGGACACGCTCGCCATGCTCTCGGAAATGGGCGTCAATGTGGTCGAGGCCGAGGAAGACGTCGCCGAGGCCGAGGGCGGCGAGGTGGCGGTGCGCGAAGAGACCGCCGTCGCCGAGGCGGCCGACAAGCAGAGCGCCTACGACCGCACGGACGACCCCGTGCGCATGTACTTGCGCGAGATGGGCTCGGTGGAGCTGCTGTCGCGCGAGGGCGAGATCGCCATCGCCAAGCGCATCGAGGCCGGCCGCGACACCATGATCCGCGGCCTGTGCGAAAGCGCCCTGACCTTCGAAGCGATCATGGTCTGGCGCGAGGAGCTGGCCCAGGGCCGCATCCTGCTGCGCGAAGTGATCGACCTCGAGCAGACCTACGGCGGCCAGGTCGCCCAGGCGCTCTCCAACGAAGCCACGGCGGGCGAGGCGGCCGACTCCGAAGCCGCCGTCGCCAGCGACGACGAAGAGGACGAGGACGGCGGCGCGGCCGCGGCGGCCGCCACCGGCTCCGACGACGACGACTTCGACGACGGCGCCGGCCCGACGATCAGCGCCATGGAGGCGGAGCTGCGCGAAGGGGTGATGCAGACCCTCGACGCCATCGCCGCCGAGTTCGAATCCTTCCGCCGCCTGCAGGAGAAGCTGGTCGAGCACCGGCTGAAGGGCGAGCAACTGCCCGACGACGAGCGCGCCGCCTACGAGGCGGCGACCTCGACCATCGTCCAGCACCTGAAGACGCTGAAGCTGAACAACAACCGCATCGAGGCGCTGGTCGAGCAGCTCTATGCGATCAACAAGCGCCTGATGGGCCTGGAAGGGCGCCTGCTGCGCCTGGCCGACAGCTACGGCATCAGCCGCGGCGAGTTCCTGAAGGCCTACTTCGGCTCGGAAATGGACCCGGCCTGGGCCCAGAAGGTGCCGCAGCTGGGCGTGCGCTGGACCAAGTTCGTCGAGAACGACAACGGCCAGATCGCCGAGATCCGCCAGGAGATCGCCGCGCTGGCCACCGAGTCCGGCGTGCCGATCGACGACTACCGCCGCATCGTCCAGACGGTGCAGAAGGGTGAGCGCGAGGCCCGTCAGGCCAAGAAGGAGATGGTCGAGGCCAACCTTCGCCTCGTGATCTCGATCGCCAAGAAGTACACCAACCGCGGCCTGCAGTTCCTTGATCTCATTCAGGAAGGCAACATCGGCCTGATGAAGGCGGTGGACAAGTTCGAGTACCGCCGCGGCTACAAGTTCTCGACCTACGCCACCTGGTGGATCCGGCAGGCGATCACCCGTTCGATCGCCGACCAGGCCCGCACCATCCGCATCCCGGTGCACATGATCGAGACGATCAACAAGATCGTCCGCACCTCGCGTCAGATGCTGCACGAGATCGGCCGCGAGCCGACCCCTGAGGAGCTGGCCGAGAAGCTGGCCATGCCGCTGGAGAAGGTGCGCAAGGTGCTGAAGATCGCCAAGGAGCCGATCTCCCTCGAGACCCCGATCGGGGACGAGGAGGACAGCCACCTGGGCGACTTCATCGAGGACAAGAACGCGGTCCTGCCGATCGACGCGGCGATCCAGTCGAACCTGCGCGAGACCACGACGCGGGTCCTGGCCTCGCTGACGCCGCGCGAGGAGCGGGTGCTGCGCATGCGCTTCGGCATCGGCATGAACACCGACCACACCCTCGAGGAAGTCGGCCAGCAGTTCTCGGTCACCCGCGAACGCATCCGCCAGATCGAGGCCAAGGCCCTGCGCAAGCTGAAGCACCCCAGCCGCAGCCGCAAGCTGCGCAGCTTCCTGGACAGCTGATCGATTTACCCCCGTTCGTGGCCCGGACGTGCTAGTCCGGGCGACGCTTCGCGAGAGCCGTGATCGTGCGCCGGATTCGGCCGGCGCCGATCTGCCTGTCCGTCACCGTTTCGGCGGCAGGGGTGAAAGGCCGTCCATGACCCCCGCCCACGACGCGCTGCGCCAGGAGATCCTGGTGCTGCAGCCGGTGCTGTACGACTGCGCCCGCCGCCTCGCCGCCGAAACGCGACCGTGGCTGTTCGGCCTGATGCGCAGCGCCTACCACTCGGTGGACCGGCGCAAGGCGCGCCGGCGCGACCGCAGCGACGCAGTCCGCGTCAACGTCGGCCTGGCCGATCTCCTCACGCCCCAAGGTGCTCTCTGATGCGCGTCCGCCGTCCCCAAGGAACCGCCGTCGACAGCGGTCCGCTGCGCGATCCGCGCTCGACCTCGCCCCGCCCCGGCGTCCGTCCGGGCCTGAACGACCCGCGCAGCACCAAAGGTTAGAGCCGGCTGCCGAGCGCCTTGTCGCGACGGGCGTTACGACGATGGCCGGCCAGGAGCGCGCGCGCCGCCAGGCGCTTGGCGTCGACGCGGGGCCCGTTGACCTGGTGCGCGCCCGCGGAGTCCTCGTACTGAAGGTAGCCGCCATGAACATCCGCCCTCTGGCGTCGATGATCGGCTTGGTGTCGGCGACGGCGGTGAAGCCTTGAGCAGGACGACGTTGCTGATCGCCCAGAAGAACGAGGTCAGGACGACGGCGCCCACCAGGCCCGTGACGCGGCAGTAGCTGGTGGCGTCGGCCCCGCCGCCGATCGGGCTCTTTTCCATCAGCGCCTGCCTGAGGTTGACGACGAGCGGCAGCGCGCCGATCAGCAACAGGATCGGGACGTTGAAGGCGATGACGGCGGCGCAGGCCGCGATGACCGTGAGCGTGGACAAGGCGGCTCCCTCTCCAGCGGCTCGCGTCAGAGGGTCTTCAGGTACTCGATCAGTTCCAGTCGCTGCGCCTCGCTGAGCGCGCCGACGCCGTAGACGTGCCCCTTGTTGGAATTGCCGGGCACGCTGGTGTCGAAGGTGAAGCTGTTGCCGGCCGCGGCCGGGCTGGTGCTGTAGCCCACCTTCCTGGGGTCGAAGTCGCGCGTGCCCACGGCGAAGGTCTTCGGCCGCTGCGCGGGCGGCAGCAGCAGGTCGTAGAGGGTCGGCACCGAGCCGTTGTGCAGATAGGGGGCCGTCGCCCAGATGCCTTCCAGCGGCCGGGCCTTGTAGGCCATCAGGGGATTGGCAGCGTTCTTCATGCACAGCTGCAGGCGCTGTTCCTTCGGCGTCAGGGGCCTGGCCAGGGCAAGCCTGGGCGCCACCGCCCGCGGCAGCGGCGTGACGCCGAAGATGTTCTGCGCCGTCGCCTCGACGAACGCCTTCTTCTGGCCGACCAGGGCGCCCTTGACCGCGGTCTCCAGCAGCTGGCGCACCGGCGCGCTGGCCGCCACCCTGTCGCCGTTGACGTAGTTGACCGGGATGCCGGTCAGGGCGCCGCTGGCGCCGGTGTCGGCCCAGGCGTTGCAGGCCATCCACTCGTCGGTGAGGTTCTCCGGCCCCAGGTCGGCGAAGGTCTTCATGGTCTCGTAGTGGGCCTGCGGCGTGTGGCAGGCGGCGCAGTTGTGGTCGAACAGCGTCTTGCCCGCGGCCACCACCTCGGCCGGCGACTGCGGCCCGGGGGCTGGGATGGCGACCTGGCCGGGAACGCCGAACGCAGCCGGCCAGGCCGGCGGCTTCAGCCGGGTCAGCGCCACCTCGATGGCGTTGAGGTTGGCGAGATTGACGCTCGAGTCGAAGCCGGACAGGTCCGTGGGGCCCGACGGCGGCTTGATCACCA
This sequence comes from Caulobacteraceae bacterium, assembly GCA_035549595.1. Taxonomy (GTDB): domain Bacteria; phylum Pseudomonadota; class Alphaproteobacteria; order Caulobacterales; family Caulobacteraceae; genus Acaudatibacter. The sequence goes on along the minus strand of DASZQQ010000185.1, from coordinate 4,537 downwards.
CCTCGCCGAACACGCCCAGCACCTCGCCGGCGTTGCGGCCCATGGCGCCGTAGTCCGTGGGCGTGGCGCCGATGTTCAGCTTGGCGTTCTGGGCGACGCCGTCCCACTGCAGCTGGGTTTCCTTGGTGATGTTCCACAGGTGCGGGTAGCTGACCGCCGCGTCCGCCGGGTTCGGCGCCGGCTGCGGCGCGCCGCCGAACAGCAGGATGCGGTTGAAGATGTGGCCGATGGCGTCGACCCGGCCGTAGCCGTAGCGCTGGTCGGTGTGGTTCAGCGCCTCGGTCTTGGCCTCCCAGTCGATCAGCTTGTTCAGCGCCGCCAGCAGCAGCGCCCGGTTGGCGGGATTGTCGTTCTGCGCGCCCAGCACCGCGCGGGCGAAGCGGTCCCAGCGTGCGCCGGCGGCGCCGGCGGCCGCCGCATCGCGCGTCTGGGCCAGGGCCTTGTCCAGGTTCTCGATGAAGCTCTGGAAGTCGAACAGGCTCGGGCCGCCGTCCACCCTCACGGCCTGGCCGTTGTAGTCCATCTGGGCGGTGTGACAGGCCGCGCAGGTCAGGCCGACCCACTGCACCGGGTCCTGCCCGGCTGGCTTGCCGGCAATCCAGTGCAGGTTGGTGTTCACGAAACGGGCGTCGTTGGCGTCGTCGACGGCGAAGCCGATCGGCAGGTCGCCGCCGGGTCGCGCCGGCAGGATCCTGAACGACGCCAGATAGGCGGGATCGAGAAACGGCCTGGGCTGCGCCGCGCCCGACGCGCCGTCGGGCTGCTCCAGCGCCCGCATCCAGGCCAGGGGCATCAGCCGCGAGCCCTGGTCGGCGTTGTACCAGCCGTTGCGGGTGGCGGCGTCCCAGCCCTGGGCCTGGCCGGCGCCACCCGGTCCGGAGGTCTTGCACCCCGCCAGCAGCAGGCCGGCGACGATGGCCAGCGCAACCGAGGCGCCGCTGCGAGTCCTGGTTCCGATCATCATCGCCCCCTGGTCGAGGCGACGACCTTAGGAGGTTGCACCTGGGGTTGCAACGGACGGGTGGGGTCGCGGATTTCGGTCTCGAAAAGGCAACTGCAGAGTTGCATGGTTGGCCATGAGCATGGACGCCGTCTTCAGGGCCCTGGCCGATCCAGTCCGCCGGCAGCTGCTGGACAGCCTCCATGCCCGCAACGGCCAGACCCTCCCGACGACGGCGAGGTGCTGGAGTTCGACCGCCCGCGCCGCTTCGCGGTGACCTGGACCAACCACCTGTTCGACTGGGCGACCAGGGAGGGCGCCTCGACCGCCGCCTTCGACATCCAGCCGCAGCCGGCCGGCGGGGTGAAGGTCACCATCACCCACACCCTGCCGATGGAAGGCTCGCGCCTGATCGAGGCGGTAGGGGGCGGCTGGCCGGCCGTGCTCTCCAGCCTGAAGAGCCTGCTCGAGACCGGCCAGGCGATGCCAGGCACGGACAAATGGCCGGAGGGGGTGTGAGAGCTCCCCCCGGGGGTCAGCCGTACTTCAGCTTCGGCCTGAAGTTGGCGTCGCCGCCGGGGATCATCTCCATCAGGTGGTAGTAGACGCAGAAGTCGTCGAGCGGGCCGAGTTCGGTGTCCGACAGGCGCAGGATCCGGCCGCCGTCCCTGCGCAGGGCCGAGACGCCCGGCTGCCAGCCCCCGTGGCCGGGCTCGCCGGTTCCGGGGTGGTAGTAGCCGAGGTCGGCGGCGAAGGTCGTGCCGGCGTGGCTGACCATCGGGAAGCGCCAGCCGCGGGAGGCGGCGAAGGCCTGCTGCACCTCGACGGTGTTGGGGCTGGAGACCACGAAGGCGGCGCGGCTGGCGAGGTGGTCGTAGACGCCGTTGAAGCCGTCCGCCCACATGGTGCAGCTCGTGCACTCGCGGCCCATGTTGTGGATCAGGATGAGGTCGCGCCTGTCGCCGAACAGGTCGGAGAGGCGGACCGGCCCGTCCCAGCCGCTCAGCACGTAGTCGTCGATGGGCTGCGGCTCGACGGTCTTCTGGATGTCGCGCATCTCTTCGCGGATCGCCTGGATGCGAGCGCGCCGCTCTTCGAGGGCGGCCTTGGTGTCGGCGTAGTTCATGGCTTCTCCCTTTCGATCCGTTCCAGGTGCGCCGCCAGGGTGTCGAACTGGGCCTGCCAGTACTTGGCGTAGCGGTTCAGGAAGGCCGCCGCCTCGGCCAGGGGCGCGGCGTCCAGGCTGCAGCGGCTGATCCGTCCTGACCGCGCCTGGCTGACGAGCCCGGCGCGCACCAGCACCTGGATGTGCCGCGACACCGCCTGCAGCGAGATGTCGAACGGCTCGGCCAGTTCGCCGACGAGCAGGGCGTTCCCGTCGAGCCGCTCCAGGATCGCGCGGCGCACCGGGTCGCTGAGGGCGAAGAACACGTCGTCCAGGGGATCGGGGCGCAGCTTCTCGACGGGGGCGGCCATGGGCCTTTCAATCAAACAGTATGTTGAATGTCAACCGTTGTGTTGATTAATCCGCGCCATCCGCACGGGACTTTTCCGGCCGCTATGGATGGCCGAGGCCCGAGATGATCTGCCAGAGGGTCAAGGCGATCTCGCCGACGATCAGCAGAACCACAGCCAGCTCCAGGCGGTAGGAGCGTTCGGTGTCGATGAGGTCGGTCAGGAGGCGGGCGGTGTCGCCGATCAGGCTGAGCTTGCGGTTCAGGATCTCGGCCCGCTCCTCCAGGTCGAACTCGGTCTCCAGGCGCGCGTAGAGCCGCTCCAGGTCGGGCCGGTCCCAGAGGATGTCGGGCTTCTCGGCCACCGCGACGCGCTCCGAGACGCGGTGCTGGACGAACAGGGCCCGGCCGATCAGGCGCAGGGTGTCGGAGCGCTTCCCGCGCCGGCGGCCGAGCTCGGCCAGTTCGCGCGCCCAGGGCTCGATCTCCTCGAACACCGCCGCGATGCGGCGCTCGTCGTAGTCCACCGCCACCGCCTTGGCCATGGCGTCGGCGACTACCAGCAGGCGTTCGGGCGAGGCGTCGACGAGGCGGATCACGCCGTCCGGGTCGACGCGGTCCTCACCCTCGCCGCCCGCCTCGATCGCCGCGGTCTCCTCGTCCCGCGCCTCGGCGGGGCGGCTGACGCGCGTCGCCAGGCCAGCGATCACCGGATCCTCCTCCAGCGGTGTCAGGCCGATCAGCACCACCACGCCGTAGCGGAACACCGCCGCGAAGCCGTGCTCGCCGACGCGGAAGAACAGGGGCGCAGTCGAAAGCGCGTCCTTGCGCTCCAGGCCGGCGGTGTCGACGCGCTCGCCCAGGACCAGGGCGCGCACGCTCATCCGCCGGCTCGTGACGCGGGCATGGTCGTCGGGTCCGCGGGCGCGGTCGTCCATGCCCGCACCTTAGACCGAGTTCGCCGGCGCCCCCGAGCGCGGAATTCTTCGCCGTGCCGGGAATAGACCCGTCCGGCTGCGCGTCTTGCCTTCCGACAGCCGATCACTGGAGGCGAGCATGGCCGATGAAGACAGACCCGATCCCAGCCGGCGCGGGGTCCTGAAGTGCATGACCTGGGCCGGAACCGGCGTGGTCTGGGGCCTGGCCGGCGGCCTGCCGGCGGGGCTCGGCCTGGCCGAGGCGGCGGCGCGCGGCGTAGCCGCTTCGCCCTTCACCTTCGTCCAGGTCAGCGACAGCCACATCGGCTTCGCCAAGCCGGCCAACCCCGACGCGCGCGCCACCTTCCGCGAGGCGGTAGCCAAGGTCCGCGCCCTGCCGCAGGCGCCGGCGTTCATCGTCCACACCGGGGACGTCAGCCAGCTGTCGAAGGACGAGGAGTTCGACGACGCGGACCAGATCATCCGCGAGGCCGGCCTGCCGGTGTTCCACGTGCCCGGCGAGCACGACGTGCTCGACGACGGGGCGGGCAAGGCCTTCCTGGCGCGCTACGGCAAGGGCGCCAAGGGGGCCGGCTGGTACAGCTTCGACCACGCGGGCGTGCACTTCGTCGCCCTGGTCAATGTCCTGAACCTCAAGGGGGGCGGCCTCGGCAGCCTGGGCGCCGACCAGCTCGCGTGGCTGAAGGCGGACCTCGCCGGCCGCTCGGCCTCGGCGCCGATCGTGGTGCTGGCGCACATCCCGCTGTGGTCGGTGTACCCCGACTGGGGCTGGGGCACGGACGACGGCGCCCAGGCGCTGGCTCTGCTGAAGCGGTTCGGCTCGGTGACGGTGCTGAACGGCCACATCCACCAGGTGATGCAGAAGGTCGAGGGCCACGTCGCCTTCCACACCGCCCGCTCCACCGCCTTCCCGCAACCGGCCCCGGGCGCAGCCGCGTCGCCGGGGCCGATGAAGGTGCCGGCCGAACAGCTGCGCAGCGTGCTCGGCGTCCGCCAGGTCAGCTTCGTGCGCGCCGGCCAGCCGCTCGCCGTCGTCGAGACGCCGCTGGCGTCCTGATCGTCCCTTTTTCTCCTTTCCCAGTCCGGAGTTCCGACCCGTGTCCCTCAGCCTGCAGCGGCCGCGCGCCGCCCTTGCCGCCATCCTCGCCGGCGCCCTTGCCGTCGCCCTTGTCGGCGGCCTCGCCGCGGGCGCGGCGATCGCCGCC
>DASZQQ010000184.1:0-22464 GCA_035549595.1 Caulobacteraceae bacterium | reverse complement strand
ACAAAGGCGCCCATTCTGAGCCCATGCCCCCTTCCGGGGGATGTCCCTTGCGCGGGAACCTGAGCCTTATTGCCTGCGTTCACGCGCTGGACCAGTCCGCCCGGAGGGCGCGATCATGCACACCTACCGTCTATTCCTCCTGGACAACGAGGGCCGCTTCGAGCGCTGCGACGAGTTCGCCTGCCCCGACGACGACCTCGCCATCCTGCGCGCCGGGGTCATGGGCGCCGGCGCCCCGCTCGAGATCTGGAGCGAGAACCGCCTGGTCGCCCGCACCGGCCCGACCGAGGCCGCCCGGGCGCGGGCGCAGACGCCGCTCCACTGAAGCCTGCCGCGGCTAAGCGGCCAGGGTAACCAGGTCCGTGTGGCCGAAGCCCTGGCGGTAGTCGAGCACCGAGGCGACCGCCGGATCGATGCGGAAAAGCGCGATCTGGCCGGAGCCGGGCATAACGTACTGCTCGATCTCGCCCTTGAACTTGGCCGCGAACAGGGCGCCGACGGCGGCCATCTCGGCCGGGTCGGTGACCGGGCTCGCCCGTCCGGCCAGGGACAGGCCGCGGATCTCGTTCAAGTGCGAATACGGCAGGTCGACGCTGGCCGACACGCGTGCGTCGTGGGCGATGTTGCGCGCCTTGGCCGAACCCGGATCGCAGCCGAAATAGACCGCCAGGCCGTCGGCGGCGTAGCTGACCGTGTTGCATTGCGGCCAGCCGTCGGCGCGCAGGGTGGCGAGGGTCAGATCCCGGCCCTCGGCGAGAATGCGGCGGACGGCGTCTTCGAGCGGGACGGGCATGGCGGGCTCCGGACGGGAAGCCGCGAGCCTCCGGCGTCCGCGAAGCGCGCGCCATGATCCAGATCAGGCCGGCGGCCTTCCGTAGACGCGCATAATCGCTAACGATGTCGGTCCGGTAGAGGGCGAGGCATGGACGACGACCGACTGGAGATCATGGGCCGCAGGCTGCGCCCCGAGCGGGAACCCAGCGGCGCGCTCGCCCTCGAAGCGCGCGCGCTCGACGGCCAGGCCGCCGAGGTGATCCTGCCGCAGGCCCTGTTCCAGCCGCTGCTGCGCGCCGCTTCGGCCGCCCTGGCCGGCGCGTCCGCCGAGGACGGCGCCCTTTCGGTGACCGTCGGCAGGGTCACGCGGACCGAGGCCGGCCTCAAGGTCGAAGCCGGGGCCCTCGGCGAGGTCGAGCTGCGGCTGACCGAACGGCAGTGGATGACCCTGGCCCGTCTGGCCGTCGAAGCGCTCACGCCGCCCGCCGGTTGAGGCCGATCAAGGCGCACGGCGCGCCTGCGTGGTTCTTGCGGCCCATCCCGCTGCGGAGACCACCATGCAACTCACCGACGCCATCCTGAAGCGCCGCGCCGTGCGCGACTACGCGCCCGATCCGCTGGACGAGAAGACCGCGACCGAACTCGTCACCCTGGCCACCTGGGCGCCCACCGCCCGCGACCAGCAGGCCTGGGGCTTCGTCGTCGTGCGCGACCGCCAGGTGCTGGAGCGCTGCTCGGCGGCGGCCAAGGCGCACATGCTGAGCCTGATGGGCGAGCACACGGCCCTGGCCGGCTTTCGCGAAGCGCTGCTCTCGCCCGCGTTCAACATCTTCTACAACGCCCCGGCCCTGGTGCTGATCTGCGCGACCAACGCCGAACCGATGACGCGCGAGGACTGTGCGCTGGCCGCCCAGACCCTGATGCTGGCGGCCGCAGACCGCGGGCTCGGGTCCTGCTGGATCGGCTTCGCAGAGGCCTGGCTCGGCACGCCGGCCGCGCGCGGCGAGCTCAGCCTGCCCGATGGCTGGATCCCCGTCGCCCCGATCATCCTCGGCAAGCCCGCCGCCTGGCCCCCCGCCCCGCCCCGCCGGCCGCCGGACATCCGCTGGGTGGGGTGAGGAGAGTCTGGTCCGCCGGCGCGGCGGCGGCGGAAGGGCCGCATTGGACCACGAAGCACACGAAGGACACGAAGGAACACCAAGACTCTGGCGCTTCCGGCGCCCGGTTCCCGCACGCCCTCGATGGACCTACCTACCCGCGCGCAAGACCGCGCCTTTTCCAAGGACCTCGCCGCGGAAGCGCTCGAACCACCGAACCCTTGGTGTTCCTTCGTGTCATTCGTGTCCTTCGTGGTGAAAACTGAGCCCGCCGTTCGCACAGCGCCGCTCAGTTCCATCATGAGGGACACGATGCCGAAGCATCATGTCCCCGCCCGGGTCAGGTGCTCTGGGTGGTGTCGGGCAGGCCCAGGATGCGCTTGGAGATGATGTTGTTCTGGATCTCGGCCGAGCCGCCGTAGATCGACATCGCCTTGCCCCACAGCCAGGCCGAGACGGCCTCGGTCTCTTCCGGCTTGAAGCCTTCGCCTTCCCAGCCGAGGCCCCGGTTGCCCATGATCTCCAGGGTCAGCTCGGCGCGGTCCTGAGCCACGGTCGTGGCCGAGTTCTTGAGGACCGACGCCGCGTTGGTGGCGCCCGAAGCGCCCTTGGACTCCGCCACGGCGCGCGCCAGCGTGAGCGCGTGCGCCTTGGCGCGCATCAGGTTGTCCGTGACGCGCAGGCGCAGGTCGAGGTCGGCCAGACGGCCGGTCTCGTCGACGCCGACATAGGCCTTGGCCAGATCCTGCAGGCCCGGCGCCTTGGTGCCGCCCCCGCCGCCCGGCGCGCCGGTCTGGCTGGCGCGCTCGTGCTGCAGCAGGCGCTTGCCCACCGTCCAGCCCTTGTTGAGCTCGCCCAGCAGGGCGTCCTTCGGGGCGGTCGCGTCGGTGAAGAAGGTCTCGCAGAACGGGCTGGAGCCGGAGATCAGCCGGATCGGCCGCGTCTCGACGCCCGGCTGGTGCATGTCGAGCAGCAGGAAGCTGATGCCCTCGTGCTTCTTGGCCTTGGGGTCGGTGCGCACCAGGCAGCCGCACCAGTCGGAGTACTGCGCGCCGGACGTCCAGATCTTCTGGCCGTTGATCAGGAAGTGGTCGCCCTTGTCCTCGCAGCGCGTCTGCAGGGACGCGAGGTCCGAGCCGGCACCCGGTTCGGAGTAGCCGACGCACCAGCGCACGTCGCCGCGGATGATCGGCGGCAGGTGCTTGGCCTTCTGCTCCTCGGTGCCGTAGTCCATGATCGTCGGGCCGATCATGGTGATGCCCATGCCGAAGGTCAGCGGGTTGAACGCCCCGATCCTGGCCATCTCCTGCTGCAGCACGCGCGCCTGCTGGGGGCTGAGCCCGCCGCCGCCGTACTGCGCCGGCCAGGTCGGCGTCCCCCAGCCCTTGGCGCCCATCGCCTGCTTCCACTTCAGGACGTCGCCCTCCATGGCGCCGCCTTCCATGATCTCCATCGCCATGCCGGCCTTGCCGCGCAGCGACTGGGGGAAGTTGGCCTCGAGCCAGTCGCGCGCCTCGGCGCGGAAGGCGTCCAGATCGTCGGTCAAATCGGTCATCTCGCTATAGTCCCGATGGAAAAGTCGCCGGGACCATAATCACGAGGCCAGCGGCCCGCCTAGCGTGTCCTGGCGTCAAGCGCCGAGGCGACGCACCCCGCGGCGCATGGCGAAAGGTTCACGGCGATGAACCTAAGCTGCGCTGTGGAGTTCAGGTGAGGTTCAGCCTCGACGGGAGAGGTTGGCGACATCGCTTGAAAGGAACTTCCCCCCTCATGAAACGCCTCCTGACCGCCGCGGCCGCCCTGGTCATCCTGACCGGCGCCGCCGGCGGCGCCGCCGCCCAGCCGATGGGCCACGACGACCACAGCCGCTACGACCACCACGACAACGATCGTCACGACAACGACCGTCACGACAACGACCGCCACGACGACCACGGGGGCTGGGACAACCACGCCTATCGCCACCACGACGAGTGGCGCCGCGGCCCCCGCATGGCGATGAACGACTGGCGTCGCGGCGAACGGCTCGACTGGCGCATGCATCACCTGCGCGCCCCGCCGCGCGGCTACGAGTGGCGCGAGGTCGACGGCAACTACGTGCTCGCCGCCGTCGCCACCGGCCTGATCTTCTCGGTCATCGCCGCCAGCCACTAGTTGACTAGGTCGCGTCCCGGTCCTTCCGTTGCCGCAAAGCAGACGAGGAGGATCGGGACGATGACGTTCATCCAGGAGCGCACGGAAGATGGCGTCACGCGCCGCGCGTTCGAGGTTGCGGTCGGCGGCGAGACCGTGCCGGCGGTGATCTGGGCCCCCGAAGGGGCGAAGGGGCCGAGGCCCCTGGTGCTGATGGGCCACGGCGGCTCGCAGCACAAGAAGACGCCGGGCATCACCGCCCGCGCCCGCCGCTACGCCCAGGCGTTCGGCTATGCGACGCTGGCCATCGACGCGCCCGGCCACGGCGATCGCATCTCGCGTCAGGAGGCCGCGGCCCTCGCCCGCGACGTCGGCGCCCGCGTGACCGGCCAGGCGCCGTCCGGCTGGACCCCCGAGCGCCTGAAGCAGATGGCCGAGCGCACCGCCCAGGCCGTGCCCGAGTGGAACGCGGCCCTGGCCCTGGCGCAGAGCTTCGACTTCGTCGGCACGGACGGACCGGTCGGCTACTGGGGCGTCTCCATGGGCACGGCCATCGGCGTGCCGTTCGTCGCCCAGTGTCCGCAGGTCGCCTGCGCGGTCCTCGGCCTCGCCGGCCTGCGCCCCAACGCGGCCGACTTCGAGGCGGCGGCGCGGAAGATCACCTGCCCTGTCGAGTTCGTCTTCCAGTGGGAGGACGCGGTGGCGCCGCGCGAGCACGGCATCGCCCTCTTCGACGCCTTCGGCTCGGCCGAGAAGACCATGCACATCAACCCCGGCGGCCACATGGGCATCCCCGACTTCGAGTCCGCCAGCTGGGAACGCTTCTACCTGCGCCACCTCGGCACAGCCGAAGCCCCCATCCGCCGCGCGGACGTGGCCGCGGCCTAGCCGGACAGGCTCGAGCCGCCGCAGGCGCTCAATTCACCACGAAGGCCACAAAGGACACGAAGGAACACGAAGAGGGCTGAAGGCTCGGCCTGCCGTCGCGGCCTTTGTGTCCTTTGTGTCCTTTGTGTCCTTTGTGGTCCGAATGGGCGCCGCGGCCGCCCGGGGCGTCTCGGTACCGGTTGCCCTTCCCCGGCGCACGTGGTCTGTCGGAAAGAAAAGCCGAGGAGGACGGCGGTGGCGGAGGACGATTTCCGCGCGCGGGCGACGCTGTGGCCCAAGGGGCGCCTGTTCGAGGACTTCGTCGTCGGCGAGGTGCGCGTCCACCACTGGGGCCGGACGATCTGCGAGTCCGACACCCTGCTCTTCACCACCCTGACGCTCAGCTACAACCCGCTCTACACCAACCGCGCCTACGCCCAGGCGCACGGCCATCCGGACCTGGTGGTGAACCCCTTGCTCGTGTTCAACACGGTGCTCGGCCTCTCGGTCGAGGACAACAGCGAGATCGGCGGCCCGTTCGTCGGCGTCGGCGCCCTGACCTACCGCCAGCCGGTCTATCCCGGCGACACGATCACCGCCCGCTCGACGACCAAGGCCGCGCGGCTCTCGGCCTCGAACCCGGCCAACGGCATCGTCACCTGGCTGACCGAGGGCTTCAACCAGCGCGACGAGCTTGTCATCGACTTCGAGCGCTCGAACCTCGTGCGCCTCAGGAACCCGCCGCCCGGCGCACGTCCAGCGAAAGTGGACACCGGTTTCGCGTCCGGAAGTGCGCCAACTGGTCGATCTGGGGAGGCGCGCGCATGAAGCTCTCCGACCTCACCGGCAAGGCCAACTACTTCGAGGACTTCAAGGTCGGCGACGTCATCCGCCACGCCCGCGGCAAGACCATCGAGGGCCTGGAAAACGTGCTCATCACCAACATGGTCATGAACACCGCTCAGGCGCACTTCAACGAGCACGCGATGAAAGGCAGCCCCTACGGCGGGCGCCTGAGCTATGGCGGGGTCACCTTCTCAGTCGCCATGGGCCTGGCCATGCAGGACACCGGCGAGAACGCCCTGGCCGAGCTCGGCATGGACAATATCCGCCTCATGCACCCGGTGGTGCACGGCGACACCCTCTACGCCTATTCCGAGGTGCTGGGCGCCGAGCCGTCCGACCAAGAGGACGCCGGGATCGTCACCTTCCGCCACTACGGGGTGAACCAGGACGACAAGCTGGTCTTCCAGGGCGAGCGCCGCATGCTGATCAAGCGCCGCAGCCACTGGGGCGAGCGATGAGCGGCCCCCTCGCCGGCCTGAAGGTCCTGGACTTCACCCAGGCGCTGGCGGGGCCTTTCTGCACCCAGAACCTGGCCGACCTCGGCGCCGAGGTGATCAAGGTCGAGGCGCTGACCGGCGGTGACCTCTCGCGCGGCTCGGGCCCGTTCCACAAGGACGATCCCGAGCATCGCAACTCCGGCTACTTCCACTCGATCAACCGCGGCAAGCAGAGCCTGGCCGTCGACCTGAAGACCCCCGAGGGCGCCGAGATCGTCCGTCGGCTGGTCCCGCAGGTCGACGTGGTGGTCGAGAACTTCCGCGCCGGGGTGATGGAGCGCTTCGGCCTCGGCTACGAGGCCCTGGCGGCGCTGAACCCGCGCCTCGTCTACGCCGCGATCCGCGGCTTCGGCGATCCCCGGACCGGGACCAGCCCCTACGTCGACTGGCCGGCCTACGACGTCGTCGCCCAGGCCATGGGCGGGATGATGGGCGTCACCGGTCCCGCCGGCGGCCCGCCGACCAAGATCGGGCCCGGCGTCGGCGACACCATCCCGGCGCTCTACCTCGCCCTCGGCATCGTCAGCGCCGTCCTGCACGCCAGGGCCACCGGCGAGGGACAGTTCGTCGACGTGGCCATGACCGACGCCGTGCTGGGCGTCAGCGAGCGGATCGTCCACCAGATGAGCTTCGGCGGCCAGGTTCCGGGGCCGGAGGGCAACCATCACCCGTTCCTGCTGCCGTTCGGCGTCTATCCGGCCAGCGACGGCTACGTCGCCCTCGCCTGCCCGAACGACGCCTTCTTCCGCGCCCTGGCCCGGGCGCTCGACGGGGCCGCGATGCTGGACGACGAGGCCTTCGCCACCCCCCGCGCCCGCGCCGCCAACCGGCTGGCGGTGATCGAGCGCCTCTCCGAACTCACCGCCCGCCACACCAAGGCCGAGCTGCAGGACCGCCTCGGCGGCCTCGTCCCGTTCGGCCCGGTGCTGAACGTCGCGGAGATCGCCCACGACCCGCACTTCGCGGCGCGCGGCATGCTGGCCCCGATCGACGTGCCGGGCCTGCCGCCGATGCGCATCGCCGGCCAGCCGATCAAGTTCACGAAGACCCCCTCGGCCGTCCGCGGCCCGGGCCCCGCGCTCGGCGCCGACACCGAAGCCGTGCTCAAGGCCTTCGGCGCGAGCGACGCCGACCTTGCCCGCTGGCGCGCCGCCGGCGCCATTGCCGACCAGGAGACGACGCCATGACCGCCCGTCCGATGCGCCTTCGCCGCTCGCAGCTGTCGGTGCCCGGCGTCAGCGAGAAGATGCTGGCCAAGGCCGCCGCCTCCGACGCCGACCACGTGTTCCTCGACCTCGAGGACGCCGTCGCCCCGTCGGCCAAGCCGGGCGCGCGCAGGACCATCGTCGAGGCGCTGAACGGCCTCGATTGGGGGAAGAAGACCCGCTGCGTGCGCATCAACGACGTCACCACGCCGTGGTGCCACCAGGACATCATCGAGGTCGTCGAGGGCGCGGGGGCCAACCTCGACACCATCATGCTGACCAAGGCCAACGGCCCGGCCGACGTGCAGTTCGTCGACCTGATGCTGAATCAGCTCGAGGCCCGGCTCGGCCTCGCCCGCCGGATCGGCATCGAGGTGCTGATCGAGGAGACCGCCGGCCTGCAGAACGTCGAGGCGATCAGCGTCGCCTCGCCCCGCCTGGAGGCGCTGATCTTCGGCATGGGCGACTATTCGGCCAGCCAGCAGATGAACCTGCGCGGCTGGGGCGGCGAGGGCTATCCGGGCGACGTCTTCCACTACCCGCGCTTCCGCATCGCCATGGCCGCGCGCACGGCCGGGCTCGACCCGGTCGACGGGCCCTACGCCAACTTCCGCTCCGAGGACGGCTACCGGCGCGAGGCGCGCTTCGCCTACATGCTGGGCTTCGTCGGCAAGTGGGCGATCCACCCGGCGCAGATCGCCCCGGCGCTGGAGATCTTCTCGCCCACCGCCGACGAGGTGACCCGCGCCCGCGAGCTGGCCGCGGCCTACGACAAGGCGCTGGCCGAAGGGATCGGCTCGGTGAACGTGAACGGCACGATGGTGGACGCCGCCTCGATCCGGATCATCATGAACACCGTACGCAAGGCCGAACTGATCGGGATGTGACCGGCGCTCTCCTCTCCTCGTCTGAACACCGCCAAGAGCCCTGGGATGCAAACAACTCTGACGACAAGGCGAGGCGACCTCGGCCTGCCAACGCCTCCCAAACGGTGGAGAGAAGGAGAGATAGGCCATGGCCGATGACGCGACCACGGCGGGCGGCGGCTACATGACCCCCGAGCGGGTGATGATCCGCGACCTCGCCCGCCAGTTCGTGCGCGACGAGGTGCTGCCGACCGCCAACCGGCTGGACCCGGTCAAGGGCGACATGCCGCGCGAGCTGATCGACCGCATGGGCGAGCTCGGCTTCTTCGGCATCCTGATCCCCGAGGAGTACGGCGGCCTCGGCCTCGGCGCCTTCGAGTACTGCCTGGTCGCCGAAGAGCTGGCGCGCGGCTGGATGAGCGTCGCCTCGATCATCGCCCGCGGCAACTCCTTCTACCGCTCGATCCCCGGCGAGGGCGACGAGCGGCGGCGCAAGATCGAGGCCATGGCCAAGGGCCAGTACCTGGGGGCCGCGGCGCTCAGCGAGCCCAACACCGGCTCCGACCTCTCGGGCGTGACCTGCAAGGCCCGCCGCGACGGCGACGAGTGGGTGATCACTGGCAACAAGTACTGGTGCACCTTCGCCGACGGGGCCGACTTCATCAGCGTGCTCTGCCGCATCGACGACCCCGAGGCGGGACCCAAGGCCGGCACGGTGTCGGTGTCGGTGGAAAAGCCCAAGGGCGAGCTCCCCGAGGGCTGCACCGGCTCGCCGATCCCCAAGATCGGCTACTACGGCTGGAAGACCTGGGAGCTGCGTTTCGACGAGGTGCGCGCCCCGGCCCGCGTGATCCCCACCGGCAATCCCGAGGGCGGCCGCGCCGTCCAGGGCGTCGCCTTCGGCCTCGGCCTCGCCCGCGCCCACACCGCCGCGCGCTCGATCGGGCTGGCGCAAGGCGCGCTCGAGGACGCCATGGCCTATGCCAGGGAGCGGGTGCAGTTCGGCCAGCCGATCTCGGACTTCCAGGCCATCCGCTTCAAGATCGCCACCATGGCCACCGAGGTCGAGGCCGCGCGGCAGCTGATGTACTACGTCTGCTCCGAGATCGACGCCGGCCGCGCCGGGCGCGTGGAAACCTCCATGGCCAAGCTGTTCGCCTCGGAGATGTCCGAAAAGGTGACCAGCGAGGCGCTGCAGATCTTCGGCGGCGCCGGCTACACCACCCTTCACCCCATCGAGCGCTACTGGCGCGACGCGCGCCTGACCAAGATCTTCGAGGGCACCAGCGAGATCCAGCAGCGCATCATCGCCGACACCCTCCTGGGCAAACCGACCCAGCGCGGCTCGAACTGAATCTGATAGCTCGGCGAAGCCGAGAGGCAGTCTTGGACCACGAAGGACACGAAGGACACGAAGGAACACAAAGACCGAGCCCTTTCCGCGAACGTCGAGGCCACCCGCCCTTCGTGATCTTCGTGTCCTTCGTGTCCTTTGTGGTGACACAGGGCGGCTGACGCCGCCCGGACGCTGACAGGAGACCCACCATGACGGAGACCCTGACCCGCGAAACGCGCACCGCGACGCGACGCCTCGCCGACATTGTCTGCGGGATGCGCCTGGCCGACATGCCCGCCGCAGCCACTACGGTCGCCAAGCAGTGCCTGCTCGACTGGATCGGCGTCGCCCTGGCCGGGCGGGGCGAGCCGCTGGTCGGGCTCCTGCTGCAGGAGCTGGCGCCCGCGGACGATCCCGGCGGCGTCTCGATCGTCGGCCACGGCCGGCGCGCGCGCATCGACGATGCGGTGCTGATCAACGGCGCCATGGGCCACGCCCTCGACTTCGACGACGTGATCATGCCGATGGGCCATCCGACCGTGCCCGTGGCGCCGGTGGTGTTCGCGCTCGCCGAACAGCGCGGCCTGACCGGCGCGGCGGCGCTGGAGGCGTTCATCGCCGGGGTCGAGGCCGAGTGCCGCATCGCCCGCTGGCTCGGCCCCTCGCACTACGCCAAGGGCTGGCACACCACCGCCACCACCGGGACCTTCGGCGCCGCCGTCGCGGCCTGCCGCCTGCTGGGCGTGGAGGGGGAGGCCTTCGGCCATGCGCTCGGCCTTGCGGGCACGCAGGCCGCCGGCCTCAAGAGCGTGTTCGGGACCATGGCCAAGCCGCTGCACCCGGGAAAGGCCGCCGCCAACGGCCTCCTCGCCGCCCGGCTCGCCGCGCGCGGCTTCACCAGCGACCCGGACATCCTGACCAGCGTCCAGGGCTTCACCGACACCCAGTCGACCACCGCCGATCCGGAGGCCGGCCTCGCCCCGCGCCCGGTCCCCTGGGTCGCCGAGGCGCTCTTCAAGCACCACGCCGCCTGCTACCTGACGCACGACTCCATCGAGGCGGCGAACGCCCTGCGCGCCGAGGACGGCGTCACGCCGGACGCCGTCGAGGCCGTCACCGTGAAGGTCCCGGCCGGCCACCTCGGCGTCTGCAACATCCAGGACCCGAAGACCGGCCTGGAGTGCAAGTTCTCCCTGCGCATGACCACCGCCCTGGCGCTGAGTGGCGAAGACACCTTCCAGGAGGCGCTGTTCTCCGACGCCACCGCCCGGCGCCCCGACCTCGTCGGCTTACGCGACCGCGTCACCGTCGATCCCGGCCAGACCGGCCGAGGCTGCCAGGTCACCGTGCGCCTGAAGGACGGCCGCACGCTCTCGCGCACCGGCGACGTCTCCCAGCCCCTGCGCGACCTCGACCTCCAGCAGGCTAAACTGGAACGCAAGTTCCGCCACCTCGCCACCCCGGCCCTGGGCGAGGCCGGCGCGGCCGAGACGATTGCGCTGGTCAAGGCCCTGGACCACGCCCCCGACCTCACGCGGCTGATGAAGCTCGTGCGCGGTTAATCACACCCTGAGCCGGATTGGGCCGAAGGCCGTTTTCACCACAGAGTTCACAGACGGCACGGAGGTACACAGAGGGTCCGTATCCCTCTGTGCTCCTCTGTGTGCCTCTGTGCCCTCTGTGGTCGAATCAGGACTTCGTCCCGGTCCCGGCCTGCGCGATGAGCCGCCTTACGCCGCCTGGCCGACCTTCACCGCGGCGGCGGCTTCGTCGAAGTAGCGGCGGGGGTTCTCGATCACGATCTGGTCGAGGTCCTCCTGGCTCATGCCCATGCGCTTGAGCTCCGGGAAGATGTTCTCGAACAGGTGCGTCATCTTCCAGTTCGGCAGGGCGGCCGAAAGTTCGTGCGGGTCGGTGTTGCCGTACCAGCCCAGCCAGCAGTTGACGCTGTCGTGGCTGACCATCACCCGGTCCTTGTGGCCGGCGTCGACCAGGGCCTTCAGGTTCTTCATGCGCACCGCGTCGGGCACGATCTGCTCGAGCCCGAAGCGGTCGAAGCCGACATAGGCGCCGCGGTCCGCGAGCGACTTCTGGTAGGCGTGGTCGTCGCGCCCGTCGGAGTGGCCGACGATCAGGCTTGAGGCGCGCAGGCCCTCGCCGGTGGCGATGTCGATCTGGTCGTGGCCGCACGAGCAGTTCTCGGTGTGCGAGATCAGCGGCACGCCGGTCGCCTTGGCGGCCTTGGCCGCGGCGGTCAGCACCTTGCGCTCGTACTCGCTGACGTGGCCGTCGCCGGTGGCGATCTTGATCACGCCGCAGCGGATGCCGGTGCGCGCGACGCCGTCCTCGATCTCCTTGATGAAGGCCTCGGCGATGCCGTCGACCGACAGCTGCTTGAAGGTCCAGGGGATGCCCATGTCCTCGACGTAGGCGCCGGTGGCGCAGATCAGGGTGACGCCGCTCTTCTGCGAGACTTCGGCGCAGAACTCGACGTCGCGGCCGAGGTCCATCGGGCAGGGGTCGATCACCGTGCGCACGCCATGGCCGTGCAGCTGCTGGAAGGCGTCGACGACCCGGCTCATGGCCTCGTCGCGTTTGAACGCCGGCGCGCGGGCGTCCATGAACCACCCTGGAAAGCCGATCAGGACGTGCTCGTGGATCAGCGTGCGGCCCAGATCCGCAGACGCCGTCTTGCCCGTCACCGTGTTCACCTGCACCGCCATGGCCATCTCCCTTCGGCTTCGCTGATCCGCCCCCATCGTTGAAACCTGTTATAGCGATGCCCCGACGCCTCGTCACGCCCCGGACCGGGGACATGTTCCGCCAGGAACGTGTCTTCTCCAGGGAACCGGGGACACGAACCCCGCCTGCGGCAGGGATCATGTCCCCGGCGCGGGCCTTGCACCGCGCCCGCCGAAGGTTGGACCGCCTGTGCCGGTCCGGCGCAGTGGGGTGCGTTTCGATGACGACCATGGATCTCTACGACACCGCGCCGCCCGCTCCGGCCGGCGGACGCGCGGCGGCCCTGAAGGGGCGCATGCAGGCGGCCGCCTCGGCGGTGCTGCTGCCCGCCCTGCGCCGCGTCGCCGGCGACCTGATCGGCGGCGAGAGCCTGGACGAGGCCTGGGCGGTGGCGCAGCGGCTGGAGGCCCAGGGCCTCGCCCACACCCTCGGCTTCTGGGACACCCCCGACTACGGCCCGGACCAGGTGGTGGCGATCTACCGCGACTCCATCGCCCGCGCGGCGCAGTCCGACCTGGACGCCTATGTCTCGATTAAGCCGCCGGCGCTGCACTACGACCGCGGCGTCGCCCGCGACCTCGCCGCGGCCGCCGCGGCGGCCGGCGTGCGCCTGCACTGCGACTCCCACGCCCTGGCGGTGCAGGACCTGACCCTCGCCTTCGCCGACGACCTCGCCGCGCGTCTCGGCCCCGGCCGGGTCAGCGTCAGCCTGCCGGGCCGCTGGGCCCGCAGCGTCATGGACGCCGCCCGCCTGCTCGACCACGGCATCGGCGTGCGCGTGGTCAAGGGCCAGTGGCCGGACCCCACCGACCCGGCCCGCGACGTCCGCGACGGCTTCCTCGACCTCGCCGCCAGCCTCGCCGGCCGCACCGGCCCGATCGCGCTCGCCAGCCACGACGCGGCCCTGCTCGCCGCCGCCGCCGAGCCGCTGGTCGCCGCCGGCACGGCGTTCGAGCTGGAGTTCATCCACGGCCTGCAGACCCCGGCCCTGCTGGCCCTGGCCGAATCCTGCGGCGTCCGCGCCCGCCTCTACGTCCCCTTCGGCCGCGGCTTCGTCCCCAGCGCCCTCGGCGTCCTGAAGCGCAACCCCCGCCTCGCCCTCTCCGCCCTGAAAGCCATGCTCGCCCGCTAGCACGCCGGGGACATGATCCGCCGCAGGCGGTTCGTGTCCCCTCCAGTCTCAACTTTCGTGGTTCCAAGCCTCGAGCCCTCGCGGCTCCCTCGGCGAAGCGGCGGCTCCGCAATTTCTTGACCACGAACCACACGAACCACACGAACGGGCTGCGGCCCGATCCGTCCGCCTGCGCCTCTCCGTCGAAGCCGCGCACCTCGATGCCGCGCTCGGCCCGTTCGTGTGGTTCGTGTGGTTCGTGGTTCTTTTCCAAACGGCCTCACGGCCATCCGCGGCCAACGGCCCTAGCGTGACAGATGGGGCGAAGCCCCAATCGACCACAGAGGACACGGAGGTCCACAGAGGGGCACAGAGGTCGACGCTGCTCCGGCCCCCTCCGTGTTCCTCTGTGCCCCTCTGTGTTCCTCTATGGTGAGAAGGGCCTTCGGCCGGACGCGGCGCCGGCGGAACATGTCCCCCTGGAGGGCTTGCCGTCCCCAACGTCAGGCGCGTTCCCATCCCTTCACAAGAGGCGCATGATCCGCGGATCCTGACGCCGACGACGGGAGGAACGGGATGGACGACGCCTATGACCTGGTGATCCGGGGCGGAACCGTGTTCGACGGCACGGGCGCGGAGGGCCGCGTCGCCGACGTGGCGGTCAAGGACGGCCGGATCGCCGCGGTCGGCCAGGTCGCCGGCAAGGGCCGCGAGGAGATCGACGCGGCGGGCAGGATCGTCACGCCCGGCTTCATCGACGTCCACACCCACTACGACGGCCAGCTGATCTGGGCCGAGCACATGTCGCCCTCGTCGGCGCACGGCGTCACCACTGTCGTCACCGGCAACTGCGGCGTCGGCTTCGCCCCGTGCCGGCCGCAGGACCACACGCGGCTGATCAAGCTGCTCGAGGGCGTCGAGGACATGCCCGAGGTGGTCCTCGCCGACGGACTCACCTGGGACTGGGAGAGCTTCCCCGAGTTCGTCGAAGCCCTGAAGCGGCGGCGGCACGACATCGACTTCGCCGTCCAGCTGCCGCACGCGGCGGTGCGCATGTTCGTGATGGGCGAGCGCGCGGTCGACAAGGAGATCGCCACCCCCGCCGAGGTCGACCAGATGCGCCGCATCGCCAGGGAGGCGATCGAGGCCGGCGCCATCGGCTTCGGCACCAGCCGCAACATCTTCCACACCACCCTCGACGGGGTCGTCATCCCCACCGCCCACACGCCCGAGGCCGAGCTGAAGGCCATCGCCGAGGGCATGGTCGAGGCGGGAGGCGGCGTGATCCAGGCGATCCTGAACCTGCAGACGCCCAAGCCGGACCTGGAGATGTTCCGCCGCGTGGCGTCCGAGACCGGCTGCCCGCTGTCGTTCAGCCTGTTCC
This sequence comes from Caulobacteraceae bacterium, assembly GCA_035549595.1. Classification (GTDB taxonomy): domain Bacteria; phylum Pseudomonadota; class Alphaproteobacteria; order Caulobacterales; family Caulobacteraceae; genus Acaudatibacter. The sequence goes on along the minus strand of DASZQQ010000184.1, from coordinate 7,606 downwards.
AGGTGGGCGGGCCCGACAAGGACAACTGGCGCGAGCTGCTCGACAGCGTCTCGGAGGCCAACGCCGGCGGCCAGAAGGTCACGGCCCAGGTGTTCGCCCGCCCCGTCGGCGTGCTCCTCGGCCTCGACGCCTCGTACCACCCGTTCGTGGCCCACCCGTCCTACGTCGCCATCGCCGACCTGCCGCTGGCCGAACGGGTGGCGAAGATGCGCACCCCCGAGGTCCGCGCCGCGATCCTTTCCGAGGCGCCCGAGGCGCGCGGCATGATCTTCGTGCGCACCGCGCGGCGCTTCGACACCATCTACGCCCTCGGCAAGACACCGAACTACGAGCCCGACTTCTCGCAGTCGGTGGCCTCCCTCGCCGCCGCCAAGGGCGTCTCGCCCGACGAGATCGCCTACGACATGCTGCTGGCCGACGACGGCCACGCCCTGCTGTTCCAGGCCGCGGCCAACTACGAGGACCACAACCTCGAGGCCGTGCGCGCCATGCTGACCCACCCCAACGCCGTGCCGGCGCTGGGCGACGGCGGCGCCCACTACGGCATGATCTGCGATTCCACCTATACCACCTTCCTGCTGACCTGGTGGGGCCGCGACCGGCCCCAGGGGCGCATCCCGCTGCCGGAGATCATCCGCTCGATGACCACCAAGCCGGCGGCCATGCTGGGCCTGAAGGACCGCGGCCGCATCGCGCCCGGCCAGAAGGCCGACCTCAACGTCATCGACTTCGAGCGCCTGACCCTGGCGTCGCCGCGCATGGTCCGCGACCTGCCCTCCGGCGGCCGCCGCCTGACCCAGGACGCCGAGGGCTACGAGGCGACCATCGTCTCCGGCGAGGTGATCCAGCGCCGCGGCGCGCCCACCGGCGCCCTCCCCGGCCGCCTCGTCGAACGCTCCGCCCTCTCCCCCACGGCGATGGCGGCGGAGTAGCGCTCCACTGCTCTTCCCCCTCCGGGGACGTGAATCGGCGCGCAGCGCCAAGACGATGGAGGCTATGGCGATTGCGCACGCGCACGGCAGGGCGCAGCCCTCGCCATGAAGAGGGAACCACGAACCACACGAACCACACGAACGGTCCCGTGGATGACGCCACTGCCCAGGCCGCCCCGTCGCGTTCGTGTGGTTCGTGTGGTTCGTGGTTCCATTCCAGTGGTGTCGGGGCCAGCTCCGATCCATCCGTTCATGTCAGACCTGCCGAGGCTCCATCGCCTCGCCAAAACCGGAAGACCTCTCGCACCATGCACGCCCCCCGCCTCGCCGCCCTCCTCGCCGCGGCCCTGATGCCGCTGACGGCCTTCGCCGCCGACAGCACGCCGCCGGCGGCGCCCGCCCCGGACGCGGGCCTGCCCAAGAGCCTCGACGAGGCGATCGCCATGGAGGCCGCCGACGCCCTGCCGCGGACGGCCTTCTACGACGCCCCCGCCACCCTGACCGGCAAGCCGGGCGACCTGATCCGCCAGGAGCCGGGCGACGGCTACGCCCTGCCGGCCGGGGCCCGCGCCGTGCGGTTCCTGTACCATTCGCAGGACGCGCAAGGCCGCGACGTGGTCTCCAGCGGCGTCGTCCTGATCCCGGCCGGAGAAGCGCCCGCCGGCGGCTGGCCGGTGATCGCCTGGGCGCACGGCACCAGCGGCGTCGCCCGCATGTGCGCGCCTTCGCTGATGAAGGACCTGGCCTATGGCGAGGAAGGGCTGATGCCGATGCTGCGCGCCGGCTTCGCCATCGTCGCGCCCGACTACCATGGCCTCGGCACCGACGGGCCGCACCAGTACGTCAACAAGCTCGCCCAGGCCCGCGACGTGGTCTTCGCCCTGCCCGCCGCCCACGCCGCCGTGCCGGGTCTCTCGGCCCAGTGGGCCGTGGTCGGCCACTCCCAGGGCGGCCTCGCCGCCTGGGGCGTCGCCGAGCTGGAGCGCGAGCGCCAGGATCCAGGCTACGTCGGCGCCGTCGCCATCGCCCCCGGCGTCGGCCTGCGCGCCATCGCGGGGCGCATCAGCCAGGCCAGCGGCGTCGCCTTCTACCTCGACTACCTCGCCTTCGGCATCGCCGCTCGCACGCCGGGCTTCAAGCCGGACGACACGCTGACCGGCCAGGTCCTCTCCCGCTACGGCGACATCGCCTCCAAGGGCTGCTGGCTCTACGCCTACGCCGCCTTCGCCCACGACACCGGCCCGGTGACCCTGAAGACCGGCTGGGACCAGACCCGCGCGGCCCGCACCTTCTTCGCCGAGAGCGACGTCGCCGCCGCCCCGATCGCCGGCCCCCTCCTCGTCATCGCCGGCGAGGCCGACCAGACCGTCCCGATCGCCGCCGTCCGCGACGCCGCCCAGACCGCCTGCCGCCGCAAGATCGCCCTGACCCTGAAGACCTACCCCGGCCTCGACCACGACCCGACCATGGCCAACTCGGTGCCCGACCTCACAAGCTGGATCCGCGACCGCATGGCGGGGAAGCCGGCGGCGGATGGGTGCGGGGCGGTGGGGTGAAAGCCTTCGCGGTGCAAACCCGCCCCGCCTATCGCGCCCCTGCCACCGACAGCACCGCTTTCGCGTAGGCGCTCTTGTCCGCGCCGGCGGCCAGCGCCCACTGGCGCGCCGACTAGGCCTTGGTAAAGCGGCACGGGAAGCCCTGGTACGAGGCGCGGTAGAACACCTCGAACCAGCGGCAGAAGTCGCTCGCCCGCTCGAACCACACCTCGCCGAGATTGGGGTCGTAGTGGCAGGCGTCCTGGCCGATCCAGGCCGGCGTCGCGTGCCCGCCGCTGGCGCCGTCGAAGTCGATCTGGACGTAGCTGCCGTTCACGCGCCGCAGCGCATTGGCCAGCTCCAGCGCGATGTTCCCGCCGCCGGTCTGGTCGATCGGGACCGCCTGATGGCTGACGGTGGTGACCTCGCGGCGCGCGCGCCCGACACCGATGCTGCGCGTCGCCGAGACGTCGCGTGAGCCCATGCGATGCTGCAGGCCGCGGCTCAGGAGGAACTCGTCGGTGCGCACCTCCTGGTCGTCCCAGGCGGCGACGAAGTTCTGCATCACCATCCGGATCGCCCCCGGATCGACCGCGCCGTTCTTGGTCACGCGGTTGGCCAGCGAGCCGCCGCAGGCGTGGTCGACGATCCACTGCGCGGCCAGGGCCTTGCAGGTGCCGTTCGCGCTGACGCTGTTTCTGCGGATGATGTTCAGAACCGCGAAGTCCGTCTGGGGATAGTCCCAGGTCATCACCCCGCCCATGCGCGGCAGCTCCCGCCGCGCCGTGCGGAACATGATCGAAGCAATCAGCCCCACCTCGAGCCCCCGAAGCTTGACCCCCAGCGCTGAGAGACCACGGCGACGCGAGGGCGTCCAGGGTGGGATCGCATGCCGGGAGCGCCCCGGTCACAAGGCCGGCTGGGAACCTACTCGCGCCGACTGAGGAGCCAGACGCGAAACACACTCTTCAATTCCGCCAGCCTGTCGACGTCGATCCAACGGACGCCGTGCTGGCCGATTGTACGGACGCCGAACGGCGGCTTGATGGGGCAGTCGCAGATCAATCTGCGGAGGCGGCCGCCGATGAATTGCATTCCCCTGGTGTGAGGCTGTTACTGTTGTGCGGGCGTAAGTGCTGGAAGACATTCGCCACCAGCGGCGAGATCGCCGCACCTTGCTGCGCCGCCACCTGCCTGTGGTCGCCAACCGCGCCGCCTTCAGCCAGTTTGCGGATCAGGCGGCCCACCCGGCTGTCCCGATCTTGTGCTGACGAAAGGGATGGCTTGACGTTCGAAGCCACAGCCACGCTCGGACGCTACCCGCACGCCTTGCGCGAGAATACTTTTCTCCACTATCGTCCGGGTGGGCTCAAGAGGAACCGCAGGGATGTCCGCGTTGCCGCAAGGAGAACACGCCGACATTGACAGAGCGGTAGACGCCTTTTCTCGGGAACGATGGCGCTACGACCGGCTCGCGTCTTACGTGTGCGGACTGATCGGCGACCACTGTGGCGGTGGCCTGATACATACGACGGAGCACCGAGCCAAAAGCACGGATAGTTTTGAAAAGAAATGCCGAAAACTAAATGACGATGGATCCCTCCGCTATCCTCGCCCGCTTGAGCAACTCACAGACCTTGCTGGAGTACGCGTCATTGTCTTCCTCCGAGACTCTGTCGACCGAGTTTGCTCCGAGATTGGACGACTGTTCGACGTCGTGGAGGAGGAGGACGTTGGCGATCGCGTCTACAAACAGGGAAAATTCGGCTACCAAAGTAAACATCTGCTTGTTCGATTAGGGACTGATAGAGCACCCTTAGTCGAAAATGCTTCCATTCAGGGATTGTTGTGCGAAGTTCAAGTTAGGACGATATTACAACACGCTTGGGCGGAGATGGAACACGATATACAATATAAGACTGAGATAGACGTTCCACTAGATCTAAACAAAAGATTCTCGGCGCTTGCGGGGCTGCTTGAAATAGCAGACCGTGAATTCGCCAGCATACAACGAGATAGCGAAGCCCTGCGGCTGGCCGTTAAGGAAGATTTGATTACAGACCTTACGCAGCAAAGCCTGACTGAAACACACGGGAGAAAGGCAGGGGCAGAGGGCGATCGTCAAGCAACAGATGCGAGAGAGCTTGTAAGCAAGGGCCGATTCGCTGATGCGATTGACATATATTCTACAAAGATTGAGGCGGAGCCAAATTCCTATACGCTCTTCATAGGTCGAGCGCGTGCTCGCTTCCTAGCGGGCGACGTCCGCGGAGCGGTTGCGGATCTGGATCGAGTGGATTACCTCCGCGGCGATACCGTGGCCACTGGCCGACTTCGGGGAATTATAGAAAAAGGCGACGATCCTCGAAAGGCTGCGATAGAACTACAAACGCCTGCGAAGTTTTCAGCCGACAGACAATCTGCATCCGAATCTATCCGACTCGGCGATGGAGTGCGGGCGTTCGAACACTATAGCCGACTGGAGGAAATGGGCTTCAACCGGGCCTATTCTCTGCTTGGAAAGGCAATGGCCTGTACATTGGAGCGTGACGTCAATGGCGCCAGAAGCTTCCTTGGATCGCTCGCGCTCAGGGCAGGCACGCCAATGGCTGTTAACATCTGCGCGTTGGACTGTATTCTGGACATACTGTACGGGCAGGATATTGCCTCCCACTATGAGCAACTAGAACAGGCCATCAAGGACGCGCCGCAGTTCGACCTCGCGCTGTCGGCGCTGGATGACCTCCGAACGGGCCTCAACGCGAAGGCATTCCCCGAGGCGGAGCAGATTGATGCTGTTTTCGCGCGCCTCGAAGAGCCATGATGATGGCCTCTAAAATTAGTTCGACACTATTCTCACAATCCCCAAACTCAGTGCGCGGCGGCCGATGGCGCACGTACTCGAATGGATCCAATTCCCAACCCAAAGGTTTCGCCGTGGGCGATACGATCCTGCCTTGAGACAATCGAATTGATATCGGACGGCATTGGCTTCGGATCGGCCAGTAGTAGAGCCCATCATGCTGCCGGTGCCGGAGGGCTACATCTGCCCCCAACCCTCCCCTTACGCCACCCTTTCCCAACCGCGCGGCTTGGGCTATCCCGCCCGCGATCCAAACAATCTCCGGGGGAGAGCGCGCCCGCCCATGTCCATCCTCATCGGCAAAGAGACCCGCGTCATCTGTCAGGGCATCACCGGCGCGCAGGGCACGTTCCACTCGGAGCAGGCGATCGCCTACGGCACGCGGATGGTCGGCGGGACCTCGCCGGGCAAGGGCGGCTCGTCGCACCTGGGGCTGCCGGTGTTCGACACCGTGGCCGAGGCGCGCGAGAAGGTCGGCGCCGACGCCTCGGTGATCTACGTGCCGCCGCCGTTCGCGGCCGACGCGATCCTGGAGGCCATCGACGCGGAAGTGCCGCTGATCGTCTGCATCACCGAAGGCATCCCGGTGGAGGACATGATCAAGGTGAAGCGCGCCCTCTCGGGCTCGAAGTCGCGCCTGATCGGGCCGAACTGCCCGGGCGTGCTGACGCCGGAAGCGTGCAAGATCGGCATCATGCCGGGCAACATCTTCCGCAAGGGCTCGGTGGGCGTCGTCTCCCGCTCGGGCACGCTCACCTACGAGGCGGTCTACCAGACCAGCCAGGTGGGCCTCGGACAGACGACCGCCGTCGGAATTGGCGGCGATCCGGTCAAGGGCACCGAATTCATCGACGTCCTGGAAATGTTTCTTGCCGATCCTGAGACGCAGTCGATCATCATGATCGGCGAAATCGGCGGCTCGGCCGAGGAGGACGCGGCGGAGTTCATCAAGCAGAACAAGGTCAAGAAGCCCATGGTCGGCTTCATCGCGGGCCGCACCGCCCCTCCGGGACGGCGCATGGGGCACGCGGGCGCGATCATCTCGGGCGGCAAGGGCGGCGCCGAGGACAAGATCTCGGCGATGGAGGCGGCGGGCATCCGCGTGTCGCCGTCACCGGCGGCCCTGGGCGAGACCCTGATGCAGGTGCTGAAAGGCGCCTGACGACACCCTATCTAACGGGCCCGCCCGACCTCATTCGTTCTCAGGGGCCGGGGGGCCAAGCTGAGAAGATTGAAAAGACCATGGCGGACGACGCTGGCCGGCTGAACGAGGTTCTGGCCGAAACTTCCTTCCTGTACGGCGGCAACGGGGCCTTCCTGGAAGACCTCTATGCCGACTGGGCGCGCGACCCGAACTCGGTCGAGCCTTCGTGGCGCGCCTTCTTCGCCTCCCTGGCCGAGGGTGCCGACGCTGTGCGCAAGGCGAGCGCGCCGCCGGCCTGGACGCCCGAGCCGATTCCGTCGCCGCGACCCGAATGGCTGAGCGCCATCGACGGCCTGTGGCCCGCGGTCGGCGCCAAGCTGGAGACCAGGATCGCCGCGGCCCAGCCCGCCGCCGGACCCGACGAGGTCCGCGCCCGCACGCTGGACAGCCTGCGCGCCATCATGATGATCCGCGCCTACCGCATGCGCGGGCACCTGAAGGCCAACCTCGACCCCCTGGGCCTGAACGTCACCGAGGGCGACGCCAGCGAGCTCGACCCGGCCACCTACGGCTTCTCGGAAGCCGACTTCGACCGGCCGATCTTCCTCGACTTCGTGCTCGGCCTCGAGACCTCGACCGTCCGCGAGATCCTGGCGATCCTGCGGCGCACCTACTGCGGCAACGTCGGCGTGCAGTACATGCACATCTCCGACCCGGCCGAGAAGGCCTGGCTGCAGCAGCGCATCGAGGGCCGCGACAAGGAGATCACCTTCACCCGCGAGGGCAAGATCGCGATCCTGAAGAAGCTGATCGAGAGCGAGGGCTTCGAGAAGTTCCTGCACAAGCGCTTCCCGGGCACCAAGCGCTTCGGCCTCGACGGCGGCGAGGCGATGGTCCCGGCGCTGGAGCAGATCATCAAGCGCGGCGGCGCCCTGGGGGTGAAGGACATCATCCTGGGCATGCCGCACCGCGGGCGCCTGAACGTGCTGGCCGCGGTGATGGCCAAGCCCTACCGCGTGATCTTCCACGAGTTCCAGGGCGGCTCTTCCATGCCGTCCGACATCGAGGGCTCGGGCGACGTGAAGTACCACCTGGGCGCCTCGTCGGACCGCGCGTTCGACGGCAACCAGGT
>DASZQQ010000183.1:0-4568 GCA_035549595.1 Caulobacteraceae bacterium | reverse complement strand
ACCTGCATGGCGCCGGGCAAAGTCGTTTCGGACCTCATCGCGCACGACCAGGGCGCAGTCGTAGTCCGAGTGGACCGTCGCGCGGCCCTTGCCGCGCGAGCCGCCGAGCCAGAAGGCGAGGATGTCGTCGTCGCGCCGCGCCAGGTCGGCGAGCGCGGCGAAGGCCGCTTCGCCGTCAGAGCTCGCCGAAGCGCTTGCCACCGCGTGACATCCGCAGATACGGCACCGGCCGGTGCGGGTCGGCCAGGCGGTGCGGGATCTCGCGCAGGACGAAGCGGGTCACCGTCGGCAGGTCGAGCTGAAGGGCCTCTTCGAGTTCGACCCAGGCGATCTCGTCGAGCTCGCCGCAGTCGGCCTGGCGCTCCTGGCTGAGCAGGTGCTTCGCATCGGCCATGAAGAAGCGCGCGTCGAAGCGCTTGGGCGACATCGGCGGAGTGACGGCGCGGGCGATGAAGTCGAGCGCGGAGAGATCGGGCAGGGCGCCTTGGGCCAGGAATTCGCGCCACGGCCCGGCGCTGGGCCGCGACGGGGCGGGCCTTGCCATCAGCAGGCCAGCCTCCTCGAACGTCTCGCGGATCGCGGTCTGGGCCAGGGCGCGCATCTTGTTGCGCGGAGCGTGGGCGGCGAGGTTCGCCGCCACCTCGGGCCGCAGATCCTCGGCGAACGGGGCGCGGTAGTCGCTGGGGTCGATGCGGCCGCCCGGGAACACCCACTTGTCGGGCATGAAGTCGTGGCCGCCGTGGCGGCGGCCCATGAGGACGCGAATCTTCGGTCCGTCGTGCTTCAGGATGATCAGCGTCGCTGCGTCACGCGGACGCACCGCCCGCTTGCCGGGCTGCCGCTGAAATTTCGGCAGGTCGCTGAGGTCGCTTTGTGGATCAATCGCTTGCTCTGACATGAGCCGGACCATAGGCGCATCGCGGGGGGCAGCGGAACCCTGACCTCGCGTCAGGGCCCCGACCGCCGGGGTTGAGCCGGCAAAGCTGTTCCACTCTAATCCGGCCCATGGGGACGATGGAAAGTGGGCGGCCGCCCCCGAAACTACCGGGAATTGCGTCCTGGCCGGTGCGTGCGCCCTCCCTGCTGCGCGGCCAGCTGTTGGCGCTCGGCTGCGTCGCCGTGGCCGTCGTCGCGAGGATCGTGACCGGCCCGATGCTCGGCGCCGACTCGCCGTTCATGGTGTTCGTGCCGGCGATCCTGGCCGCCTCCCTGCTCGGCGGCTATCTGGCCGGCGCGACCGCGATCCTGACCTCGATCCCGATCGGTCTCGGCTTCTTCGCCGCCGTGCATCCGGGCCGGCCGCTGGCGAGCTTTGCCTGGCTCGGGGGCTCGGCGGCCCTGGTCGGCGTCCTGCTCGCGGGCATGGGCGGCTTCATGGGCCACACCCTGCGGGCGCTGGCCCGCAGCGAGAACCGCTTCCGCACCCTCGCCACCGCCACCAACCGCGTGATCCTGCGCTTCGACGACACGCTCGAGGTCCTGCGGCCCAACCCGGAATGGCGCCGACTGACCGGCCATGGCGCCCGCACGCCATGGCGCGAAGCCTTCCATCCGGAGGAGGCCGGGCGGATCCCGCAGCGGCCCGAGGCGCCGGTCCAGGTCGAGGCGCGGCTGCGCCATGCGCCGCACGGCGAGGCGCGCTGGGTGCGCATGAGCCTGGTGCCGGTGCGCGAGGGCGGGCGCACAGTGGAGTGGCTGGGCGCCGTCGAGGACATCCACGACCGCAAGTCGGGCGACGAACTGAACCAGATGCTGGCCGGCGAACTGGCGCACCGGGCCAAGAACGGCATCGCCGTGGTCCAGGCGATCATCTCGCAGTCGGCGCGCCAGGCCGGGACCGCCGCGGAGCTGGAGCGGATCGTCCAGGCGCGGATCGGAGCCATGGCCTCGGCGCAGGACGTGATCGCCGCGGGCGGCAACAACGCGGCGCTGCTGGGCGAGCTGGTGACCAGCACCCTGGCGCCGTTCGGCCTGGAGCGCTTCCGCATCGTCGAGGACCGGCCGATGGTGGTCGGCCGCAACCTGGCCCTCACCCTCGGCCTCATCCTGCACGAGCTGGCCACCAACGCGACCAAGTACGGCGCCCTGTCGACGTCGGACGGCCGGGTCGAGCTGCGCACCGCAAGGCCGAACGGGAAGCCGCCCCTGGCGTCCATCGCGTGGCGCGAGACGGGCGGGCCCGCCGTCTCGGCCTCCAACAACGTCGGCTTCGGCGGGCGGCTGCTGCAGACTGGCCTGCGCTCGTTCGGCGGCGCCGCCGAGCTGCGCCTGCCCCCGGACGGGGCCCAGTGCGACCTGAAGTTCCCGGCCGAGGCGCAATAGGCGAGGGGCTCGCGCGGACCTATAGTGGCCGCACGGCAGAGGGAGGGCGGGGCCATGGCCGAAGGCGTCCAGCTTCTCGTGGGCACGCGCAAGGGGGCGTGGATCTACCGCAGCGACGCGGCGCGCTCGGCCTGGACCGTGGACGGGCCGCACTATCTGGGCGGCGTCGTCAACCACCTGGTGCTCGACCCGCGCGACGGCCGCACGATGCTGATGGCGGCCAAGACCGGGCACCTGGGTCCGACCATCTTCCGCTCTCTGGACGGCGGGCGCACCTGGGCCGAGGCGAAGCGCCCGCCGGCGTTCCCGAAGGCCGACGGGCCGGACGCCCGCTCCGTCGACCACAGCTTCTGGCTCCAGCCCGGCCATCCCAGCCAGCCCGACGTCTGGTGGGCCGGGACCTCGCCGCCGGGCCTCTTCCGCAGCGAGGACGGCGGCGTCACCTGGGACCCGGTCGCCGGCTTCAACGAGCATCCGATGTACCCGCAGTGGTGCCCCGCAGGCGAAGGCACGCCCGACGGCCCGCTGCTGAACCAGATCGTCATCGACCCGCGCGATGCGGCGCACATGTACGTCGCGACCTCGACCGCCGGCGTCTTCGAGAGCACCGACGGGGCGGCGTCGTGGCGGCCGCTGAACGAGAACGTCGAGGCGAATTTCCTGCCCGATCCCTATCCGGAGTTCGGCCAGGACGCGCATTTCATCGCGCTCGCGCCGACCAACCCCGACCGCCTCTGGCAGCAGAACCACTGCGGGATCTACCGCCTGGACCGGCCGGCGACGCGCTGGGAGCGCATCGGCAGGGCGATGCCGGCCGAGGTCGGCGACATCGGCTTCACCATCGTGCCGCATCCGCGCGAGGCCGACACCGCCTGGGTGTTCCCCATGGATGGGACGGACATCTGGCCGCGCACGCCGCCGGGCGGGCGGCCGGCGGTTTACCGGACGCGTGACGCCGGCGCGTCCTGGGAGCGCCAGGACGGCGGCTTGCCGCGCGAACAGGCGTGGCTGACCGTCAAGCGCCAGGCGTTCTGCGCCGACGGCGCCGACCCGCTGGGCCTCTATCTCGGCACGACCGGGGGCGAGCTCTGGGCCAGCGCCGATGAGGGCGAAACCTGGCGCCAGGTCGCCGCGCACCTGCCGGAGATCTACTCCGTCGTCGCCGCGCCGCTCTGAGGCCGGGCCATGAGCGTGGTCGTCGGCCTGCCGTCCCAGCTGACCGCCTATTCCGGCGGCGCGACGCGCCTCGCCGCCGAAGGCGCCACCGTGGCCGAGGTGCTGGACGACCTCGACCGCCGCTTCCCGGGTCTGCGCTTCCGGGTGATCGACGAGCAGGACCGCGTCCGGCGCCACATGCGCCTCTTCATCGGCCGCGACGCCTGCCGCGACATCGCCACCCCGATCGCCGACGGCCAGGAACTGCTGATCTTCGGCGCCCTCAGCGGCGGGTGAGGCTTCCGGGCGAGCCGGCGAAGCCGGGAGAGTCTGCTTTCACCACAGAGGACGCAGAGGGGCACGGAGGAACACGGAGGGCGTGAGCTCCTGATCCTCTGTGACCTCTGTGTTCCTCCGTGACCTCTGTGGTTTCCTGGAGCGCCTGGATGAGGCCCGGCTTCGCGGGGAAGGTCAGTACGCCAGGCGGCCTTTCAGGTCGTCGAAGGGGCGCATGACCTGGGCGCGGTAGGCGGGGCGGGCGCGGAGGCGCTCGTACCAGGCTTCGACGTTCGGCAGGGCCGGGCGGGGGATGTCCATCTCGAAGTGGCGGTACATCTGGGTCCCGATCGGGATGTCGGCCATGGTCATGGCGTCGCCGGCGACGTAGGCCCCGCCGGCGAGCTGGGCGTCGAGGCGCTTCAGCTCGGCGTCGCTCTGGGCCAGCAGGGCGGCCACCCGGTTCGGATCACGCTCGGCTTCCGGCGTGCGCCAGAAGGCCCAGAACAGGCCGATCATCGCCCGCTGCAGGGTGGTCTGGCTCCATTCCATCCATTCGTCGGCGACAGCTCGGCGGCGCGGCTCAGGGGGCCAGAGCGAGCCGGCGCCATACTCGGCGCAGAGGTAGCGGACGATGGCCCCCGATTCCCACACCACCGTGCCGTCGTCGTCGATCACCGGGACCCAGCCGTGCGGGTTCATGGCCCGGAACGCCGGGGTGTCGAGAAGGCCGAAATCGCCGCCGGCCGGCACGTGCTCATAGGCGAGGCCGAGCTCGTCGAGCGTCCACATCACCTTCTGCACGTTGAGCGAGT
>DASZQQ010000182.1:0-12038 GCA_035549595.1 Caulobacteraceae bacterium | reverse complement strand
GTCGGCCGCGCCATCGCTCTACGGCCGACCGACACAGATGGCCTCTTCGACGTCTGCTATCGCCGCCATCGGCTCTCGCAAGTCGACTTGCGAGAGCCGATGAGCCAACCTTAGGCCGTCAGGGATGTCTCCGAACACCCGGCAGCCATGTCTCCCGTCTGAACAGTGGGGAGGGACAGCGAAGCGAAGCTTCGCAGGGTGGGGCAGTGTGGCGACTGCCGGGCGCCAACGGGTTGGCGTTCGCTGCGGCCGCGGACTTCCCCGCCCGGCTCGCTCCGCGCGCTGTCCCTCCCCACGAGGGGAGGGATGAATGACTTGACACCACCCCCCTCCCCGTTCGCTACGATGGGCCAAAGGGTCCAGGGAGGATTTGAGATGACGAAGCCCGAAACCGTCGGCTTTTCGCGCACCCGGCTGGCGCGGCTCGACGAGGTGATGACCAAGCGGTACGTGGACACCGGCCTCCTGCCCGGCATCCTGACCCAGGTCTGGCGCAAGGGCGAACTGGCCCACACCGGCATGTCCGGGCACATGGACATCGAGCGCGGCAAGCCGATGCAGGAGGACGCGCTCTTCCGCATCTACTCGATGACCAAGCCGATCACGGCCGTGGCCCTGATGATGTGCGTCGAGGAAGGCCTCCTGGGCCTCGACGACGCGGTCGCCACCCACATCCCGTCGTGGAAGAAGCTCGGCGTCTACGCCAGCGGCATGCCGACCCTGCTCGCCGACCAGCCGCCGGCCTTCATCACCACCCCGGTCGAGCGGCCGATGAAGGTGGTGGACCTCGTCACCCACACCTCGGGCCTGACCTACGGCTTCATGATGCGCACCGCGGTGGACGCGGCCTACCGCAGGCTGAAGGTCGGCGACTTCCAGACCCCCGGCGGCCTCGACACCTTCATCGAGCAGCTCTCGACCCTGCCGCTGGAGTTCTCGCCCGGCACGCAGTGGAACTACTCGGTCTCGATCGACGTGATGGGCTACCTGGTCCAGAAGCTGTCGGGACTGACGTTCGGCGAGTTCCTGCGCACGCGCCTGTTCCAGCCGCTGGGCATGAACGACACCTCGTTCTGGGTCGAACCCGAGAAGATCGAGCGCTTCAGCTCCTGCTACCAGCCGCGCCAGGGCGGGGGCCTGAAGGTCCAGGACGACGCCCAGGCCAGCACCTACGCCAAGCCGCCCGAGCTGGAATCCGGCGGCGGCGGCCTCGTCTCCACCGCGCATGACTACATGCGCTTCTGCCGGATGATGCTGAACGGCGGGACGCTGGACGGGGTGCAGATCCTGTCGCCGAAGACGGTGCAGCTGTTCAGCCTGAACCACCTGCCCGACAAGAAGGAGCTGGTGGACATGGCCCCGCCCGGCCTCTTCAGCGAGGCCGGCTACGTCGGCACGGGCTTCTCGATCGGCTGCGGCGTGAACGTGGACGTCGCCCGCACCAAGCTGCCCGGCACCCTCGGCGAATACTACTGGGGCGGCGCGGCCTCGACCGCCTTCTGGATCGACCCGAAGGAGGACATGGCGGTGGTGTTCATGACCCAGGTCATGGGTTCCGACGCCCGCCTGACCCTGCGCCGCGACCTGCGCACCCTCGTCTACTCGGCGATGACCGAGAGCTACGCGTAGACGACCTCGGGGACATGATCCCTGCCGCAGGCAGGGTTCGTGTCCCCGTTCAACTCGGGGGATTCGCATTTGGTCTAGCCGAGAGCCTGCGGAGCGTCAGTGGCCTGCGGGACAGAGCACCGGGTGACCTCTGGCGTCCCTTCTCCCCACGCGGGAGAAGGTGGCGGCGAAGCCGTCGGATGAGGGGGCCCTCCGGCTGCCGCCGCAGAGCGGACCTGCGACTTGGGACAATGTCTGCCGGAAAATCAGCGCCTTGGTCGATCTCAGCACGCGCTGGGAGGCCAGGGGGCCCCCTCATCCGTCGCCTGCGGCGACACCTTCTCCCGCGTGGGGAGAAGGGCGCCCAGAGGTCGCCTCGCCAAGTCCTTCGGCGTCTTGCGGACCGTCACAGTCCATCGGCAATAGCCCTGCCGTTCAACTGGAGGGGACACGTTCCTTGCGGAACATGTCCCCGGTCTGTGCGCTTGCCCCTACCCGCCCCGGACCTGGCGGAAGGGCACGTCGCGGTCGACTTCCGGTTCCTTGGGCAGGCCCAGGACGCGTTCGCCGATGATGTTGCGCTGGATCTGGTCGGTGCCGCCGCCGATCGAGGTGAAATAGGCGTTCAGCGTCAGGAAGTTGGCGTCCTCGGCGCGCGGGTAGTCCTTGCCTTCCAGCATGCTCCCGGCCCCCAGGATCATGGTCCGCACACGCGCTTCCTCGTGCAGGATGCGGCTCATGGCGAGCTTGCCGAGGCTCATGATCGACGACGAGGTGCCCTGGGCGAGGTCGGCCTTGGCCCTCGCCGTGTTCATGGCGTTGACCTTCTTGTAGGCGATCACCCTGGCGATCTCCTGGCGGATCAGCGGATCGCCCAGAGCTCCGGCCTCGCGGGCGAGCGCGATCAGCGGCTCCTCGTCCTTGCTCTCGGCGACACCGCTGCGGGGCCCGCGGGCGCCCTCGCCCATCACCGAGCGCTCGTAGGCCAGCGCGGTCTGCAGCACGCCCCAGCCACCGCCGAGGCCGCCCAGGATGTTCTCCTCCGGCACGATGGCGTCGGTCAGGAACACCTCGTTGAAGTGGCTCTCGTCGGTGATCTGGCGCAGCGGCCGCACCTCGACGCCCGGCTGCTTCATCGGACAGAAGAAGAAGCTGATGCCCTTGTGCTTGGGCACGTCCCAGTCGGTGCGGGCGATCAGCATGCCGTAGTCGGCGCTCATCGCCGACGAGGTCCAGACCTTCTGGCCGTTGACGACGTAGTGGTCGCCCTGCTTGTCCGCGCGCGTGCGGATGCCGGCCAGGTCCGAGCCCGCGCCCGGCTCGGAGTAGAGCAGGCACATGCCGACCTCGCCGCGCAGCAGCGGGCCGACCAGCTTCTTCTTCAGCGCCTCGGTCCCGCAGGCGAGAAGCGTGTTGGCCCAGAGGTTGGTGCGGTCCTGGCCCGCGCCGGGGGCGCCGGCCTTCTGGAACTCGCGCTCGACGAGCCGCGCCTGGCGGTCGGGCAGGCTGCGGCCGAACCACTCGGCGGACCAGCGCATCACCGCGAAGCGCGCCTCGACCACCTTGGTCAGCCACGCCTGCATCTGCGGCGAGGACGCGCCCGAGCCGGTGGCCGGGGCGGACTTGTACCTGGCCGGGTCCCACTCGGCCTTCAGGAACGCGCGCGCCTCGGCAAGAAGCACGTCGTCGCTGGGAGCCTCGTCGGTGACGGTGGTGGCGTCGTCGGCCATGGTCAGCCTCCCAGCTGCTGGATGTAGCGTTCGCGGTAGAAGGCCGGCGTCCCGAAGAGCTGGGCGTCGGCCCGCGCGCGGCGCAGGTAGAGATGGGCCGGGTGGGCCCAGGTGAAGGCGATGCCGCCGTGCATCTGGATCGCGGTGGCGGTGATCGTCGAGAAGGCGTCGGCGCAGGCGAAAGCGGCGAGGCTGATCGAGGCCTTGGCGTCGTTGCTCCGCTCGGCCAGCGCCCGCGCCGCGTGGCGCGCGGCCGAGACGGCGCTCTCGGACTCCAGCAGGAGGTCGGCGGCCATGTGCTTGATCGCCTGGAAGCTGCCGATGGCGCGGCCGAACTGGATGCGGGTCTTGGCGTAGTCGACCGTGAAGTCGAGCACCTTGCGGCCCGCGCCCGCCTGCTCGCCGGCCAGGGCCACGCGCGTGACGTCCAGCGCCTCCTCGACTGCGTCCCAGGCGGACCGGCCCGAAGCGAGCCTGGTCGCGGGGGCGCCGGCGAAGACGATCTCGGCCAGGCGCAGGGTGTGGTCGAAGGTCGGCAGGGCCGAGACGGCGACGCCGTCGGCCTTGGGATCGACCTCGAACACCGCCAGGCTGTCGCCGGCGCGGGCGACGACAAGGAGCACGTCGGCGTTCTGGCCGTGGGTGACGAAGGACGCCTCGCCGTCCAGCTTCCAGCCGTCGGCCTCCTGGACGGCCGACACGGCGACGCCGTCGGGCGTCCAGGTCCCGGCGCGGCCCGTGAGCGCCGCGGTGGCGATGCGCGAGCCGTCGGCGATGGCCGGCAGCAGCCGGCTCTGCGCCTCGCGGTCGCCGACGGCCTTGAGCAGCGACGCCGCCAGCACGCCGGACGAGATCAGTGGCCCGCACAGAAGTGCCGCCCCGGTCTCCTCCATGACCAGCTCCAGCTCCATCGGCCCGGCGCCGGCGCCGCCGAACTCCTCGTCGACCATGAGGCCGACGATGCCGAGCTCGGCCAGGGCTTTCCAGAGGTCGGGGTCGTAGCCGGCCTCGGTGTCCATGGTCCGGCGCACGTCCGCCTCGGTGCTGCGGTCGGCGAGCAGCCGGCGCACCGAGTCCTGGAAGGCGAGGCGCTCCTCGGCCGTGATCGTCGCCATCCGGCGCGTCTCCCTGAAGTGTCGAGGGCCGCCGCGATTATCGGACGGCCGGCGTCACAAAAGCGTAGGCGCCGCCGCAAGGCAAGGCCATAGTGTCCCCATGGCCGACGGCGCTGCTCTCGCCCCCGCACGCGGACGCCCGCGCGATCCCCTGATGGAGGCGCGGGTGTTCGACGCGGCCATCGCCCTCTACGCCGAGGCCGGCTGGGCCGGGTTCAACTTCGACGCGGTGGCCCGCCGCGCCGGCGTCGGCAAGGCCTCGCTCTACCGCCGCTGGGCGGGCCGCGGCGACCTCCTGCGCCAGACCCTCGAGCAGCGCTGGTACGCCGTCGAGGGCATCGACACCGGCACGCTGCGCGGCGACCTGCTCGCGCTCGCCCGCTCCATCGGCCGCGCCCTCACCGGGCCCCATTCGGGCGCGCAGTCGTGGATGCGCCTGGACGGCGCCCTGCATCCCGAGGTGCTGGATTTCCTGCGACCCTACTCCGAGGCGGCCGTCCGCCAGGGCCGCGCCATCGTCCGGCGCGCCATCGCCCGCGGCGAGATCGACAGCGGCGTCAACCCGGGCCTCCTGATGGACCTGGTCGTCGGCGGCGTGACCAACCACGTCGGCACGACGCCGCCGCGCCTGGCCGACACGATGATTTCAAAGATGGACGCCTTCACCGCCAGCCTCGTCGACACGGTGCTGCGCGGCGTTCGCGCCCGCGCATTGGGGAGTTGAAGACTTTGAGCGAGACGATTGAACGCAAAGCCATTTCGGCGAACGACCTGGACGCCGTCGTCGTGGGCGCCGGCTTCGGCGGCCTCTACATGGTCCATCGCCTCAGGGGTCTGGGCCTGAAGATCCAGGGCTTCGAGGCCGGCGGCGACGTCGGCGGCACCTGGTACTGGAACCGCTATCCGGGCGCGCGCTGCGATATCCCCAGCCTCTTCTACTCGTACAACTGGTCGCCTGAGCTGCAGAAGGAATGGCGCTGGACCGAGAAGTACGCCGCCCAGCCCGAGATCCTGGCCTACGCCGAGCACGTCGCTGACCGATACGACCTGAAATCCGCCTTCGCCTTCGACACCAAGGTCACCTCCGCGGTCTGGGACGAGGCCGACCAGCGCTGGACGGTGAAGACCGACCGCGGCGACGAGGTCCGCGCCCGCTTCTGCATCATGGCCACCGGCTGCCTCTCCGTGCCGCGGGCGCCGAAGATCGAGGGCGAGGAGAGCTTCCGGGGGCGCGTCTTCCACACCGGCAAGTGGCCGCACGAGCCGGTCAGCTTCGCGGGACAGCGCGTGGCGGTGATCGGCACCGGCTCGTCGGCGATCCAGTCGATCCCGCAGATCGCCCAGGAGGCCGGGCACGTCTTCGTCTTCCAGCGCACGCCGAATTTCAGCGTCCCGGCGCACAACACGCCCCTCACCCAGGCCGACATCGACGCCTTCTGGCAGCAGTACCCCGAGTACCGGAAGATGATCCTGGACGGCACGCCCGGCATCGCCGGCGGCAGCGTGTTCGCCAGCCTGACGGCCGAGCAACAGCGCGCCCGATTCGAGGAGCTGTGGAAGATCGGCGGGGCCGGGTTCCTCGGCGCGCTGGCCGACCTCCTGACCAATCCGATCGCCAACGACGCGGCCGCCGACTTCGTGCGCGAGCGCATCCGCGAGATCGTCAAGGATCCCAAGACCGCCGAGGCGATGCTGCCCGACGACCACCCGATCGGGGCCAAGCGCATCTGCGTCGACACCGGCTACTACGAGACCTTCAACCGCGACAACGTCACCCTGGTGAACCTGCGCGAGACGCCGATCGAGCAGATCACGCCCACCGGCGTGCGCACCTCGGGCGGCGACTACCCCGTGGACGCCATCGTCTTCGCCACCGGCTTCGACGCCATGACCGGCGCGCTGCTGAACATCGACATCCGCGGCGTCGACGGCCGGCCGCTGCGGGAGGCGTGGCGCGACGGGCCGAAATCGTACCTGGGGCTGATGGTGGCCGGTTTCCCGAACCTCTTCACCATCACCGGCCCGGGCAGCCCCTCGGTGCTGTCGAACATGATCTCGTCGTGCGAGCAGCACGTGGAGTGGATCGCCGACTGCCTGAAGTGGCTGGGCGAGCATGGCCGGACGCGCATGGAGGCCGACCCGGCCGCGCAGGAGGACTGGGTGCGCCAGGTCAACGAGGCCGCCGACCGCACGCTCTTCCCGAAGGCCAACAGTTGGTACATCGGCGCCAACATCCCCGGGAAGCCCAGGGTGTTCATGCCCTACGTCGGCGGCCAGTACCGCCCGATCTGCAACGCCGTGGCGGCGGAAGGCTATCGCGGCTTCCGGCTCGCGGGCTCCGAACCGGCCGTGGCCGCGGCGGGGTAGGCTGCGCCTCCATCGAGACGGACGGCGGCCAGAACGAGGCGTTTGACCTGGTCCAGCGCCAGGCCGAAGCCGGCCGCGGCGGCCAGGACGGCGGCGAGCACGGTCCACGGCAACGGCGCCATCAGGCTGCCCGAGAGCGCCAGGGCGCTGACGATGCCGATATCGACCGCGGAGGCTGCGACCACCCAGGGTCCCGGGAGCGAACTCCAGATGCGGCGGCGCTCGCGCACCACATAGAGGAGCGCCTGGCTGCCGAAGAGGAGGCCGACGAAGGCGAGCGTCTGCAGGGCCTTGGCGTCCAGGCCGAGGCCGTACTTGCCTGCGAGAAGCACGCCCAGGGAGAAGACGAGCTTGCAGGCGCCGAGGGCCACAGCGGCCGCGGTGATGCGCGACATCCGCCAGACGCTGGGCCCTGGAGCCAGGCCCGCGCGGTCGGTGGTGATCGACATGGCCAGGAAGTCGTTCGTGATGAGCATCAGCACCGTCATCGCCGGGGTCATGACCGCCTGGCCGGTCAGCAGGAGCCCGCTGGCCAGGAACAGCAGCACCTCGACCTTCTTGACCAGCATGTTGAGCGTGTAGGTCTGGAGGCGCGAGAACGCGATCCGGCCCTCCCGCACCGCATGCACCACGCCGGCGAGGCCGGGCTGGGTCAGCACCATCCCGGCCGCCGCCTTGGCGACATCGGTCGCCGAAGAGACGGCGATGCCGATCTGCGCCTGGCGCAGCGCCGGCGCGTCGTTGACGCCGTCGCCGCACATGCCGACCGCATGGCCCCTCGCCTGCAGGGCCCTGACGATGCGGTGCTTCTCCTCCGGCGCGACGCGGGCGAAGACGCCGAAGCGTTCGACGTCGGCCCACTCGGCGACGTTCTCGGCCAAGACCGCCTCGCCCTCGACGCCCACGGCGCGCGCGATGGCCGCCGCCGTCACCGCGGAGTCTCCCGTCACCATCACCGTGCGCACGCCGAGGCCTCGCAAGTCGCCCACGAGCGCGGCGGAGTCCGGGCGCGGCGGGTCGCTGAGGGCGATGAGGCCCGCCACGGCGAGTGCGCCGTCCTGTCCCGTCGCGACCGCGATCACCCGGTCCCCCTGGGCCGCCAGGGCGTCGACCCAGCCGCGCGCCTCGGCCGGCGCCGTCGCGGAGGCGGCCAGGACGCCGAACGCGCCCTTGACGATCCTGATCTCACGGCCGACCGCGTCGCGGACGACAGCCTGCGCCGTCCTGGTGGAGGGATCGAAGGGCTGAAATCGCAGGCGCTGTCCGTAGCGGGACGCCGCGCCAGCCGCCGCTGCGGCCCGCCGGATCGCGGCGTCGACGGGATCCTGGTCCGCCTCGGAGCTGGCCAGGGCGGCGAGCGCCAGCACCTCCTCGGCCTGGAAGCCCGGCATGGGCCGCACCTCGAGCACCTCAAGCGCGTTGCGGGTGAGGGTTCCGGTCTTGTCGGCGCAGAGCACGTCCATTGCCGCCGCCTCGTGCGCGGCCGTCAGACGGGTCAGCAGGACGCCGCGCCGCGCGAGGGTCTGCGCCGACATGGCGGCCGACAGGGTGAAGGTGGCGGGCAGCGCCGCGGGTATCGTCGCCAGCAGGGCCGTGAGGCCGAGGCTTACGAGTTGGGCCAGCGGCAGGCCGTCGAGATAGCCGTAGGCGACGATCAGGGCTGCGATCGCCCCGTTCACCAGGGCAAGGTTGCGCGTGACGCCCAGGATCGCGGCCTGTTCGGTGCTGGCGCCATGGGCGTCGCGCACGAGTTCGGCCGTGCGGCCGAACGCGGTCCCGGCGCCGGTCGCGGTCACCTCGCCAACCGCCTGGCCGCGGCGCACCATGGAGCCCGCGAAGACGGCGTCGCCCGGTCCGGCCTCGACGGGCAGGGACTCGCCGGTGAGCGTCGACTGGTCGACGAGGACCTCGCCCGAGGTCAGGCGCACGTCGGCCGGCACGACCGCGCCGAGCGCCAGTGCGACGACGTCGCCCGGCGCGACCTGCGACGCCGGCAATCGGACCCAGGCGCCGTCGCGCAGCACCAGCGCGGTCGGCGCCAGCCTCTGCTTCAGGGCCGTCAGCGCCGCGCTCGCGCGGCCTTCCTGCACGATCCCGAGCGTGGCGTTCAGCAGGAGCAGGGCGCCGATCACGGCCGCTTCCGTATAGGCGTGAAGGCTTATCTGGAGCACGGCGGCGGCCTCGAGCATCCAGGGGATCGGCCCCCAGAACTTGGCGCCGACGCGCTGCCAGGCCGGCGGCGAACGGTCGGCCACGACGTTCGCGCCGGCTTCGGCAAGCCGCCGCGCCGCCTCGGCGCTCGTCAAGCCGGCCGGCGCGGCCGCGGGCGATACCGGATTGTCCGCTGAGACTCGACCTTCCACGCTGCCTGCCGTTGCTGCGCGCCCCAGGCGCCGGCTCGGGATCGACCGCCGGCGGTCAGATCCTGTCGCATCTCCAAGTACTCGTCGCGCCTGATCTCGTAGCGCTCGCCGAGGATATCCAGCGCCGAGCCGCCGGGCGGCCGCCCCGCCGATGTCGCCCGCGTCGAGCGCCACAACGGCGCCGCTTCCACCAGGACTCGGTCCTCCTCATCGAGCGGACGGCCTGCGTCTCGTTCTGAACCCCCGCCGTGCGCGCAGCTTGAGACACCTCGAGGCGCAGGGCGGCGCGACGCCGGAGACTGCTGGCCCAGCAATCGCAGGGCCCGCGGCGCCGGCTTGGCCGGCGGGCTCGGGCGCCACCGAAACGCTTCGATCAATTGTCGTCGAACAGCCAATCCTCGATGTCTTCGCGGCGGATTCGCAATTCGCCGAAGTCATTGATGCTCACCATCTTGCAGACATATGGCGCGCGCTTCGTCACTCCACCCATGTAGTCGCCAGTGATGTAAAATGTCCGGCCGGTCCCGTCCGCCGATTTGACCGACACCGCCAGGGGACCTTGGCCGTAGCACCACCTTTTCCCACAGCGGAGATTCTGTTCGTACACCCCAGCGTCTTCGATCGACGCGCCGCTGGCCACCGCGAGCGTGCGGGGACTGGCCCCCAGGTTCCAATCTGCCGGCCTGAGGGCAACGCAGGGAACACCCCGTCGGGAAAGGCTGGGCGTGCAAGCGACAAGGCTCAGGGAAACAACCCCCAGCAGAAGCCCATGACGACGTCCCATCACGCGCCAATCCAGTCGGTGCAGGCCTGGGCCATGCTCTAGCATACCTGGCCAGACACCTCGACCGAGGGCGTCGACTTCGGTCGCATGGGCATGCGCTGGATGCTCGCCGTCTCCGGCAAGCTGTAGACCTCAGAACGAGACGCAGGCCGTGCGTTCGATCAGCAGCACCGAGTCCTGGTGGAAGCGGCGGCGGTAGGCGTCGCGGATGGCGCGCAGCTTGGCCGGCTCTGCCGCGTCGCCGGCGAGGACCAGCATCACGGCCTTGGAGGGCTCGCGCACGAAGTGGCCCTTGGGCCCGCGCCACTGGCCGTAGACGTCGCTGACGGAAAGGCCGTCGGGGAAGCGCGGCGAGATCTCGTGGTCGAGGAAGTCCTTCCAGTCCTCGTCGCTGACGCCGACCTCGTCGCCGACGTTGCGGCCGAAGTAGAGCTCGGCCGTCGTGGCGCGGTGGAGAGCCTGCGGGCACGTGGCCGCCTGGGCGGCGGGCGCGGTCCTGGCGAGGACGGGGCCGGCCGCGAGCGCGGCGACGACGGCGAGGGCGGCGGCGGACCTGATCATCCCGAAACGCTCCGATTCGCGAGGTTCGGACCGGAGCCTAGCAAGCCGCGGGCCGCGCCCTACCCTGCCCCGATCAGCTCGCGGCCGATCAGGAAGCGGCGAATCTCGTTGGTGCCGGCGCCGATGTCGTAGAGCTTGGCGTCGCGCAGCAGGCGCTCGACCGGGAACTCCTTGGTGTAGCCGGCGCCGCCGAGGGCCTGGATCGCCTCCAGCGACACGCGCACCGCGTTCTCGGACGCCATCAGGATCGCCCCGGCGGCGTCGAAGCGGGTGGTGCGGCCCGCGTCGCAGGCCCTGGCGACGGCGTAGACGTAGGCGCGCGCGGAGTTCAGGGCGACGTACATGTCGGCGATCTTGCCCTGCATCAGCTGGAAGCTGCCGATCGCCTTGCCGAACTGCTTGCGCTCGCGCACGTACGGGAGGACAGCGTCCAGGCACGCCTGCATGATGCCGAGCGGGCCGGCCGACAGCACCGCGCGCTCGTAATCGAGGCCGCTCATCAGCACCCCGGCGCCGCCGTTCTCGGGACCGAGCACGTTCTCTTCCGGCACCTCGCAGTCCTCGAACACCAGCTCGCCGGTGTCGGAGCCGCGCATGCCAAGCTTGTCGAGCTTGCGGCTGACGGAGAAGCCCTTGAAGTCCTTCTCGATCAGGAAGGCGGTGACGCCGCGGCTGGCGCCTTCCGGGTCGGTCTTGGCGTAGACCACCAGGGTGTCGGCGTGCGGCGCGTTGGTGATCCAGAACTTGGTCCCGTTCAGGACGTAGCGGTCGCCGCGGCGGTCGGCGCGCAGCTTCATGCCGATCACGTCCGAGCCGGCCCCGGCCTCGCTCATGGCCAGGGCGCCGACGTGCTCGCCGCTGATCAGCTTCGGCAGATATTTGCGCTTCTGCTCGGGCGTCGCCCAGCGGCGGATCTGATTGATGCAGAGATTGGAGTGCGCGCCGTAGCTCAGGCCAATCGAGGCGGAGGCGCGGCTGATCTCCTCCATCGCCACGACGTGTTCAAGGTAGCCGAGGCCTGTGCCGCCCCACTCTTCTTCCACGGTCATGCCGTGCAGCCCGAGTTCGCCCATGGCAGGCCACAGATCGCGCGGGAAATGGTTCTCGGCGTCGATCACCGCCGCGCGCGGGGCGATGCGGTCAGCGGCGAAGCGGGCGGTGGTTTCGCGGATGGCGTCGGCGGTTTCGCCGAGCTGAAAATCGAGCATGGGGGAATCGGACATCGCGACCCTCGGAAACGCCAAAAGCCGCCTGAACGGCGGCGGCGTGTTTGTTCTAATTGATTTGCTGTTCCAATAGAAATTGAACTTTTCGAACGAAACTGATAGATATTGTCTATGGATCGTTATCTGCTCCGGTACTTCCTGGCGGTGGCCGAGCTGGGGTCGTTCTCGCGGGCGGCGGCCAAGGTCAACGTCACCCAGCCGACGCTTTCGGTCGGGATCGCTAAATTGGAAGAACAGGTCGGCGCACGGCTGTTTGAGCGGACGACGCGGCGGGTTTCGTTAAC
>DASZQQ010000181.1:0-3290 GCA_035549595.1 Caulobacteraceae bacterium | reverse complement strand
CCCTAGAAGTCTCCGATCGCCTCTCCTCCCCCTCTGGGGGAGGGGGACCGGCGAAGCCGGTGGAGGGGGCTCCAGCCTGGCCAGAGCGTTTGTACTCCGCTGGAGCCCCCATCGTCTCGGCGCTGCGCGCCGATCCACTTCCCCCGAGGGGGGAAGAGAGCGACAGTCCCGCTCACAGCGAAAACGCGAACAGCTCGCGCAGGTGGGCGTTCATGAACTTGGCCTTCGGGTCGACCCGCCGGCGCACTTCGGCCCAGCGGGGGGCGTTCGGGTAGAGGCGCTGCACGTCGTCCGGCCCCATCGTGTGGCGCTTGGCCCAGTGCGGGCGTCCGCCGTGGGCGGCAAACACCTCTTCCACGGCCTTGAACGCCTCGCGCCAGGGCATGCGGGCGTACTGGTGGAACGAGATCGAGACGCACGGCCCCGCGCTCATCGGCGAGAGCCAGATGTCGTCGGCGGCGACGGTGCGGTACTCGAACGGGAACACGATCGGGAAGCGGCGGTCGCGCACCAGCCGGCGGGCCTCCATCAGCGCCGCCCAGCCGTTCGCAGCCGGAATCTCGTACTCCATCTCCTCGAACCTGATGTCGCGATCCGAGGGGAAGACGCGCCAGGCCGGGGCCTGCTTCGAGTGCGCCGAGCGCCCCTGGGCCCGGACCACCAGCCGCTGCAGCGTCGGGGCCATGCGCGGCGCCGCGGCGGCCAGGTCGCACAGCGCCTGGAACATGGCCTGAGAGCGGTCCGGCAGGTCCGGGTCGTCGCCCTCGTCGACGACCTCCAGGGTCTTGAAGGTGACGTGGTCGGTATAGGGGAAGTTCCAGAACTCGGCGTGGCGGTAGCGGTCGGCCAGCTGGTCCCACTCGCCCATCACCTCGTCCAGCGGCCGGCGCTGGTTGGTCTCCTTCAGGCGATAGGCCGGGACGACGGAAAGGCGCAGGCGCCAGATCACGCCGATCATGCCGAGGCTCACGCGCGCAGCCTGGAAGAGGTCCGGCTCGCGTGCGGCGTCGCACTCGACCACGGAGCCGTCGGCCAGGACCAGGCGGAAGCCCAGCACCTGGGTCGACAGCGAGCCCAGGGTGCGGCCGGTGCCGTGCGTCGCGGTCGAGACCGCCCCGGCTATGGCCTGGCGATTGATGTCGCCCTGGTTGGCCAGGCTCAGGCCCTCGCCCCACAGCGCCTCGGTGAGCTTGCGGATCGACCAGCCGCCGGGGACCCAGACGCTGCGTCCGTCCTCGCAGACCTCCAGGCCGCCGTCCTGGTTCTCCAGCGACACCAGCGTCCCGTCGGTCTCGCAGACCGGCATGAACGAGTGGCCGGTTCCGGCGACGCGCACGTGCTCGGCCTTGGCGACGATGGCCTGCAGCTCGGCTTCGGTGCGCGGCCGCACGATCTCCGCCGGCGCCGCCGTCACGCTGCCAGACCAGTTGCGCCACTCGGCCATCCGCATCCCCCTATCGCGAACCGAACCGCGTTGTATCGGATGGAACGGCCCTTTGCAGGCGAAGAATCCGCCCCACGGCGCTGGCGCGGGCGAGCCTCGCTGCTCTAGTCTCGCTTCGGTTTGGACGGGAGACGCGCATGGCCTTCAAGGAGTATGCCGCCTACGACGGCCTCGGCCTCGCCGGGCTGGTCCGCAAGGGCGAGGTCACGCCCGCCGAGCTGGCCGAGGCGGCGATCACCCGCATCGAGGCGCGCAACCCGACCCTCAACGCGGTGGTCTACAAGGCCTACGACGAGGCGCGCCGGACGGCGGCGTCGGCCCTGCCGGACGGGCCGTTCCGGGGCGTGCCGTTCCTGATCAAGGACCTCGGCGTCTCCGTCGCCGGCTGGCCGAAGACGCACGGCTCGAAGTTCGCCCGCGGCTATGTCGACGACGCCGACTCCGGCCTCGTGGCGCGCTATCGCGAGAGCGGGGTCGTCTTCGTCGGCAAGACCAACACGCCCGAGTACGGCATCACCGGCACCACCGAGTCCGGCCACCTGGGCCCCTGCCGCAATCCCTGGAACCCGGACCACATCGCTGGCGGCTCTTCGGGCGGGGCGGCCTCGTCGGTGGCGGCCGGGATCGTGCCCCTGGCGCACGCCAGCGACGGCCTGGGTTCGATCCGCATCCCGGCGGCCTGCTGCGGCCTCGTCGGCCTGAAGGTCACCCGCGACCGCAACCCGAACCTGCCCGACGGCTACGACTACGCCTATGGCCTCGTCGTCGACCACGTCGTCAGCCGCACGGTGCGCGACAGCGCCGCCATGCTCGACGTCACCGGCCGGCCCGAGCCCGCCTCGCCCTATCCGGCCCCGCCGAAGGAGCGGCCCTATGTCGAGGAGATCGAGCGCTCGCCGGGGCGCCTGCGCATCGCCTTTTCGGCCGAGACGCCCAGCGGCCGGCCGATCGATCCAGAGGTCGAAGCCGCCCTGCACGCTGCCGCCGACCTCCTCAAGCGCCTCGGCCACGAGGTTCGCGAGGAGGGTCTCGGCATCGACTACCGCGCCATGTACCGCGCCATCGGCCCGGTCGGCGGGGCCAACTTCGCCGCCGGCATGAAGCGCCTGATCGAGAAGGTCGGCCACGAGCCCGAGGGCGACGAGCTGGAGCCGCTGACCTGGGCGTCGATGAAGGCCGGACGCAAGGCCATGGGCGTCGACGTCATGTGGGGCCTGCAGGAAAAGCGGATGATCAGCCGCGAGATCCTGCGCCGGTTCGAGACCTTCGACGTCTACCTCTGCCCGGTGATGGGCGCGCCGCCGCCGCCGATCGGCTACATCGACCCGGTGAAGCTCGAGCCGCGCGAGGTCAACCGCCGGCAGGGCGAGGTCTTCCCCTACACGCCGCCGTTCAACGTCTCGGGCCAGCCGTCGCTGTCGCTGCCGCTGGCGTGGTCCAAGAGCGGCCTGCCGATCGGCATGATGCTCACCGCCCGCTACGCCGACGAGGCCACCCTGTTCCGCCTCGCCGCGCAGCTGGAGAAGGAGGCCCCCTGGGCCGCCCGCCGCCCGCCGATCTGGGACTGAAGCGGCTCGGGCTCGGGGGCGGGACATGCCGGCGACGTCGATCACGCTGCGCACGCTCAAGGCCGCGTCCCTGCCGCGGCACGGGCCGCTGGTGTTCGCCCTGGTGCGCGACGAGGACTACTTCCTGCCCCACTTCTTCGCCCACTACCGCGCCCTGGGCGTGGCGGGCTTCCTGATCTACGACGACCGCTCCCAGGCGCCGACGCGCGACTTCCTGGCCGCCCAGCCCGACTGCCTGGTGGTGACCTCCGACCACAGCTTCGGCGATTTCTTCGACG
>DASZQQ010000180.1:0-18689 GCA_035549595.1 Caulobacteraceae bacterium | reverse complement strand
TGGCCGACGAATCGGGCCTGGAGTCGGCCCTGGGCGCCGCGACCGACTTCATCGTCATCGACACCCCCGGCGCCGACACCGAACTCTCCCGCGCCGCCCACCAGCGCGCCGACCTCGTGGTGACGCCGATGAACGACAGCTTCGTCGACTTCGACGTCCTGGGCGTCGTCGACCCGGTCACCCTGAACCTGGTCAGGCCCAGCCTCTATGCCGAGGCCGTGTGGGAGGCGCGCAAGATCCGCGCCGCCAACCGCGGGCGCTCGATCGACTGGGTGGTGCTGCGCAACCGCCTGGCCTCGGTGGAGGCGCGCAACCGCCGCCGCGTGGACGAGCGCCTGACCGCCCTGGCGCGCCGGGTCGGGTTCCGCGCGATCGCGGGCCTGCGCGACCGCGTGATCTATCGTGAGCTGTTCCCGTTCGGCCTGACCGTGGCGGACCTGTCGCCCGAGGTGCGCCCGGTGCAGGTGTCGCTGACGCACGTGGCGGCGCGCCAGGAGCTGCGCGCCCTGATGCACGAGCTGGGCCTCGTGGCTTTCGATGGACCCGCCGTCGCCGCGGAGTAGTTTGCCGCCGTCATGATCCTGCTCGCCCTGGGGCTGGCCGTGCTCGCCCTCCTGGTCTGGGCCGGCCGGACGAAAGCCCGCCGAAGCCAGCTGCAGTTCGCCGCCGCCGCCCTGGGCGTGGCCGCCTTCGCCGCCTCGGCCTGGGCCGCGGTCCGCGGCCAGTGGGTCGGCAGCGCGATCCTGTTCAGCCTGACGCTGCTGATGGGCGACGCGGCGCGTCCGGCGCGCCTCCGCGCCTCGCCGGCGCCGCCGCCCGAAGCGATAAGTGAGAGCGAAGCCCGCTCGGTGCTGGGCGTCGGGCCAGCCGCCAGCCGCGAGGACATCCAGCGCGCCTACCACCGCCTGATGCTGCGCGCCCACCCCGACCAGGGCGGCACCGAAGGCCTGGCAGCCAGGCTCAACGCGGCGCGGGACCGCCTGCTGCGCTAAACTCCCTCCCCTTCATGGGGAGGGACAGCTCGCGAAGCGAGCAGGGTGGGGGACTCCGGTACCGCGCACAGCCAACCGGCTAGGTGGGGAAGCGTCACACTTCCCCACCCTGGCCGCTTCGCGGCCTTTCCCTCCCCATGAAGGGGAGGGAGGAATTCAGCGCGGGCCGCTGGCGACGCAGGGGACGCCCTTGGCCTTCACGGTCTCGCAGGCGTCGCGGGCGGCGGTCTCGGTGAGGCCAGAGAAGCGGGCGCGGTAGCTGCGGCCGCCGCCGTCCACCGAGCCTTCGGCGTTTCCGAGCACGGCGAAGCGGTCGGCCACCTGTTCCACCTGGCGGCGCGCCTCGCGCTCGCTGCGGAAGGCGCCGACCTGGACCGACCAGTTGCGCGCCTCGCGCACGCGCTGGGCGCGGGCGGGCGGCTGGGCGGCGAGGCCGCCGGCGCGGCCGGTGTCGGCCGAGAGGCCGGAGCGCGGGGCGGTGGCGGCGGCCATGCTGCCGGACACGGTCAGCTGCGGCGGGGCGTTGGTGCTGCGCGTCAGGACCACGTCGATCGGGTCGACCTCGCCGGCGGCGGGCTGTGGCTTGGCGGCCGAGGCCAGCATGGTCGTCGGCGCGGCCGGGGCGCCCTGCTCGAACAGGGCCTGGGTCAGCATGATGTGCTCGCCGCGGTCCCGGCGGTCCTCGATGTCGAAGCCGGTCAGCAGCAGGTTCTCGACGTTGGCGTCGCGGGCGCGCCAGGTGGTCCCGCCCATCACCACCGCGATCAGGCGGTGGTTGTTGCGCACGCCCGAGGCGGCGAGGTTGTAGCCGGCGGCGCTGGTGAAGCCTGTCTTCAGGCCGTCCACCCCGGGCATGTTGCCCAGCAGGTGGTTGTGGTTGCTCATCTCGCGGCCGCGGAAGACGAAGCTCTCCTGGCTGAAGTAGCGGTAGTACTGCGGGTAGTCGCGCAGCACGGCGCGCGACAGGGTGGCCAGGTCGCGGGCCGACGAGATCTGGCGGCTGTCGGGCAGGCCCGAGGCGTTCACGAAGCGGCTGTTGGTCATGCCAAGCTCGTGCGCGCGCAGCGTCATCATGGCGGCGAAGCGTTCCTCGCTGCCGCCGATCTTCTCGGCCACGGCCACGGCCATGTCGTTGGCCGACTTCACGGCCATGGCGTGCAGGGCGTCATCGACGGAGATGGTGTCGCCGGGGCGCAGGCCCAGCTTGGTCGGCGACATCGAGGCCGCGTGCGCCGACACGGTGATCATGTCGGTGGGCTTCAGCTTGCCGGAGGCCAGCTGCTCGAACGCCAGGTACATGGTCATGACCTTGGAGATCGAGGCCGGGTAGCGCGGGCTGTCGGCGCGTTTCTCGTACAGCACCTCGCCCGTCGTCGCGTCGAGGACGATGGCGGTGTAGCGCGGCTCGGAGGTGTTGACCCGCAGGTCGGCGTATTGCGCGTGCGCCAGGGCCGGCGCCAGGGCGCCCAGAGCGAGGGACGCGGCTGCGAAGAAAGGTGCGATACGCCGGGGGGATGGAAGCATCAACAGGCTCCAAGGGACTGAAAACGCGGCCGACTCCTTGGTCGCCCGCACGGAAGCTAACATGGGTTCATCTGTGTTGCGGCAAGGTAAACGGATGTTGAGTGAAAGGGTCGCAGCCGTGGCGGAACCGCGGCGATCACCCAGATGTGACGGAATTGTGCACTGCACAAAATTCCGTTGACTTTTGCACTGCAGCATGAGACTAAACGCATGGATGCGCTGGCTCCCGGCCTCCGTGCATCAAAATCTTATTGCGAGTGCGAACCCCCACCATGCCCCGCGCGAAACCCCAAGGAGAGAGCCCAATGGCCACTGGCGCCGAGACTCTTAAGACCACCGTCGAGCAGTTCACCACCGCCGGCAACAAGGCGTTCAAGGACTCCGTCGAGAAGTCCCTCGCCACCCTCGGCGAAGTGAACACCC
Organism: Caulobacteraceae bacterium; assembly: GCA_035549595.1. Taxonomy (GTDB): domain Bacteria; phylum Pseudomonadota; class Alphaproteobacteria; order Caulobacterales; family Caulobacteraceae; genus Acaudatibacter. The sequence continues at coordinate 15,750 of DASZQQ010000180.1, read as the reverse complement.
ATTCGAAGAAGAACCTGGAAGCCGTGGTCGCCTCGGTGACCGCCGCCACCAAGGGCGTCGAGGCCCTGGGCGCGCACGCCATGGCCTATTCCAAGAAGTCGATGGACGACAACGTCGCCGCCGCCAAGACGCTGGCCGCCGCCAAGAGCGTGCAGGAAGTGGTCGAGCTGCAGACCGCCTACGCCAAGACGGCCTTCGAGACCTACATGGCCGAGATGAACAAGATGACCGAGATCGTCGCGGCCTCCTTCAAGGACAGCCTCTCGCCGATCAACGAGCGCGTCACCGCCCTCGTCGAGCGCGTGCAGGCCGCCCGCTAGTCGCAGGGCGTCCAGCTCTCCGCAAAGGAGAGCCTGCATTCGAGGCCCGGACCTGAAAAGGTCCGGGCCTTTTGCTTTTCGGCGCCGCGGCGACGCGCTAACAAGGCGCCATGTCCGGTCCCGAAGCCCGTCTCGCCGCCCTCGGCGTCACCTTGCCACAGCCCGTCGCGCCGGTGGCCAACTACGTGCCGTTCGTGCGCTCCGGCTCGCTGGTCCACATCTCGGGCCAGGTGTCGGTGGACGCCTCCGGCGGGATCCGCGGGATCGTCGGCCAGGACCTGGACCTCGAGACCGGCCAGCGTGCGGCGCGGCTGTGCGGGATCAACCTCGTCACCCAGATGAAGGCCGCCTGCGAGGGCGACCTCGCGCGCGTGCGCCGGGTGGTGAAGCTTGGCGGCTTCGTCCAGGCCGGCCCGGAGTTCTTCGACATCCCCAAGGTCGTGAACGGCTGTTCCGACTTCATCGTCGAGGTGTTCGGCGACCTCGGCCGGCACGCGCGCTCCGCCGTGGGCGTCTACCGCCTGCCGATGAACTTCGCCGTCGAGGTCGACGCGGTGGTGGAGATCGCATGAAGGACGTGTTCGGCGAAGCCTGGGACCTGCTGTTCGATCCGCCGATCGCGCACAGGGGCCTGTGGTCCAAGGAAGGACCGCCGGAAAACTCCCTGGCGGCGTTCCAGGCCGCCTGCGCCGCCGGCTACGGCGTCGAGCTGGACGTGCACCTTTCGGCCGACGGCGAGGCGATGGTGTTCCACGATGCCACGCTGGAGCGCATGACCGGCCGCGAGGGCCGGGTCAGCGACCACACCGCCGCCGACCTCGGGCAGATGAAGCTGAACGGCTCGGACGAGACCATCCCGACCCTCGTCGACACCCTGGCCCTCATCGGCCACCGGGCCATGGTGCACATCGAGATCAAGACCCCGTCGGGGGAAGTCGGGCCGCTGGAGCGGCGCGTGCACGAGATCCTGATCGACCACAACGGCCCGACCTGCGTGATCGGCTTCAATCCCTATTCCCACGCCTGGTTCGCCGACCATCATCCGAAGGTTCTGCGCGGCCTCGACAGCTACGACTACGTCAAGGCCGGGGCCAAGCACATGCCGCCCGAGCTGCGCCGCGCGTTCTCGGATCTCGAGCACGTCTCGTTCGCCCGCCCGCACTTCCTGGCGCTCGGGGTCGACATGCTGCCGGGGCCCAAGGCCGCCGAGTTCCGCGAGCGGGGCATGCCGATCATTGCGTGGACGGTGCGCTCGCCCGAGGAATGGGCGGCGCTGAAGCCCCATTGCGACAACCTGATCTTCGAGGGCTTCACGGCGTGATGGCCCTCAAGGCCGCCGTCAAGGTTCACCGCAGGATCGCCGACATCGGCCGCGAAGCGTGGGACGCCTGCGCCGGCGCCCCGGCCTACGCCGCCAATCCGTTCATCGCCTACGACTTCCTCGACATCCTCGAGGAGTCCGGCTGCGCCACGGAGCGCACCGGCTGGGCGCCGCAGCACCTGGCTGTCGAGGACGAGGACGGGCGCATCGCCGCGGTCGCGCCGCTCTATCTGAAGTCCCACAGCCAGGGCGAATACGTCTTCGACCACAGCTGGGCCGACGCCTATGAGCGCGCCGGCGGGCGCTATTATCCGAAACTGGTCTGCGCCTCGCCGTTCTCGCCGGTGACCGGCGGGCGGCTGCTGGTGCGGCCGGACGCCGACCTCGAGGCAGGCCGCGAGTACCTGCTGGGCGGCGCCCTGTCGCTGTGCGAGCGCTTCGGCGCCTCGACCTTCGGCGTCAACTTCCCCACCGAGGACGAGTGGCGGTTCATGGGCGAGCAGGGCCTGCTCCTGCGCCAGAACCAGCAGTACCACTGGATGAACCCGGGCTATGCGGCGTTCGACGACTTCCTGGCCCAGCTCTCGTCCGGCCGGCGCAAGACCATCCGGCGCGAGCGGCGCGACGCCCAGGCCGGGCTGGAGATCGTCCGCCTGACCGGCCCGGACCTCACCGAGGACCACTGGGACGCCTTCTACCGCTTCTACATGGACACCGGCTCGCGCAAGTGGGGCCGGCCGTACCTGAACCGACGCTTCTTCTCGCTGCTGAACGAGCGCATGGCGGACAGGGTGCTGCTGGTGATGGCGCGCCGCGGCGGGCGCTGGATCGCCGGGGCCTTCAACCTGATCGGCGGCGACTGCCTCTTCGGCCGCAACTGGGGCTGCATCGAGGACGTGCCGTTCCTGCACTTCGAGCTCTGCTACTACCAGGCCATCGACTGGGCGATCGCGCACGGCCTGCCGCGCGTCGAGGCGGGGGCTCAAGGGCAGCACAAGATCGCCCGCGGCTACATGCCCAACGCCGTCTATTCGGCCCACTACATCGCCGACCCGGCCCTGCGCTCGCCCGTGGCGCGGTTCCTCGCCGAGGAGCGCCGCGCGGTGCAGGGCGAGATGGACTGGCTGGCCGAGGAATATTCGCCGTTCCGCCAGGGCGGAGCGCAAGGGGAGGGGGAGCATGGCTGAGGCCTGGCCGCAGGACGTCACGCTGGAGGGCCGTCACGCGACGCTGACGCCGTTGACGGAGGACCACTGCGCCGACCTCCAGGTGGCGGTCGCCGACGGCGAGCTCTGGCGCCTCTGGTACACCTTCATCGTCAGGCCCGAGGACATGGCCGCCGAGATCGCCCGGCGCCTGGCCCTGCGCGAAGCCGGCTCGATGCTGCCCTTCGCCGTGCTCGACCCGTCCGGCCGGGCGGTCGGCATGACCACCTACATGAACATCGACGCGGCCTCGAAGCGGGTCGAGATCGGCGGCACCTGGTATCGCCAGTCGGTGCAGCGCACGCCGCTGAACACCGAGTGCAAGCGCATGCTGCTGGGCCACGCCTTCGAGCAGCTGGACTGCATCGCGGTCGAGTTCCGCACCAACTTCTTCAACCACCAGAGCCGGCGCGCGATCGAACGGCTGGGCGCCAGGCAGGACGGCGTCCTGCGCAGCCACCAGCGGAACAAGGACGGCACCCTGCGCGACACGGTGGTCTATTCGATCGTCGCCGCCGAATGGCCGACGGTGAAGACCCACCTCGACTACCAGCTCGAACGGCAGCGGTAGGTCGCCTGCCGGACTTCCGATTGGACCGCGAAGGACGCGAAGGTCGCGATGGCGCCCTGCGACGCGAAGCGTCCTTACAAGCCTGGAGGGCGCTGAACCGAAGAGCGCGCTGCGCGCGCCTCCGTGGTCCTTCGCGCCCTTCGCGCCCTTCGCGGTGAAGTTCCTGAGGCTGTCTCAGGACCGCTCCCAGGCCGCCTTCAGCAGGCCCGCAACGCTGTCGTCGACCTCGGCCGGGGCGGCGAGGGGGAGCTTGGCCTTCAGGCGCTCGGACCAGCCTTCGTTCTTCGGGGCCAGGAGGCGCGGGTCCGCATCGGGCTCGACGGCAAGGCCGAGCACAGCCGTCCCGCCCTTCACCGGCTTAAGGGCGGCGAACTGGACCTTGCGGGACCAGGCCGAGAAGCCCTTGCGCTGGCCGGCGACGACCTCGGGAAGGGCCGCCACGCGCGCCTCGACGGCTGCGAGGATCGCCAGGGCCGCGGGGTCGGTCCACAGCGCCTTGCGCAGCTCGGCCGGGTCGTCCCAGCCCGTGGACGGGAACGCCTCGGAGAGGATCTGGGCGGCGCGGTTGACCCCCAGACCATGGTGTTCGCGCATCCAGTCCGAACGCTTGCGCGGGGTGGTCTCCGGACAGGTGCGCGCGATGGCGACCCACTCCTCCAGCGTCCGGCCCGTGTCGCGTTCGAGGCTGGCGCGCACCGAGGCGAACCACTTCTTCTGCCGTTCGGTGAGCTCGTTTCCGCCCGAGGTCGCGGTCTTCAGGGCCATGTTGGCGCGCTCCGGTTCCTTGGGCTACAGCATGCCCGGACGCGCGAGCCGCGCGCAAGGAAGGTCGCTAAGCCCATGAGCCTCGACGGCGAATACGATCCGGACAACATCTTCGCCAAGATCGTGCGCGGCGACATGCCGGCGGCCAAGGTGTTCGAGGACCACGACACCATGGCCTTCATGGACGTCTTCCCCCAGGCGCGCGGCCACACCCTGGTCGTGCACAAGTCCGCCACCGCGCGGAACCTGCTGGAGATCGAGCCCGAGCCGCTGCAGACGCTGATCCTCACGGTGCAGCGGATCACGCGGGCGGTGCGCGCGGCGCTGAAGCCGGACGGGATCATGGTCAGCCAGTTCAACGGCGCCGCCTCCGGCCAAACCATCTACCACCTGCACTTCCACATCATCCCGCGCTGGGAGGGGACGCCCCTCGGCCGGCACGCCGGCGGCGGCATGGCCGACATGGGCGAACTGAACGAGCTGGCGCACGCGATCGCCGCCCAGATCAGCTGATGGCCGAGCTGGCGCTCAGCTTCCGGCGCCTGGGGCCCGACCGGCATGCCTTCAGCTACCGCCGCCCCGACGGGACCGGCGAGACGGTGGAGATGGAGACGCACAGCCTGCTGCGCCACGACCTGATCCACTTCGCCGTGGAGACGGAGGCGCACCTTCGCGGCTCGTTCTTCGGCATCCTGGCCAAGGTCGGCGGCTACGAGGAGCTGCGCGTGAACGGCGGCCAGGCCCTGGGCGGCGAGGTCGCCATCACCGAACGCGTGGTCGGCGCGATCACCGGCGCGCTCGGCCGCGAGGATCTCGACGACGAGGCCTTCGTCGCGGAAGCGGGCGAATTCCTGGAGCTGTTCGACGAGGGCCGGCCGCGCTGGTTCACGCCCGACTTCGTGCGCCGCGTGCGCGAACGCATGCGCGACCTCGACGGCCGCTGGAAGGCGACCCCGTTCGGCGAGGCGCTGGAGCTGAGCTTCCCGCTGCCGTGATCACGGCCGGGGACATGTTCCGAAGGTACGTGTCCCCATCCAGCAGGCCGCAAACGAAAAGGGGACACGAACCCTGCCTGCGGCAGGGATCATGTCCCCGGTATTCGCGCTTCAGATCACTCCGCCAGGGCGGGCTCTTCGGCGCCGTCCTCGTGCGCGGTCGCGGAGGCGGGCGGGGCCGCCTTCTCGTCGAACTCGAAGGCGAGCTTGCCGTCCTTGAGCACCACCTTGACGTGGCCGCCCTTGGAGAGGCGTCCGAACAGGATGTCGTCGGCCAGCGGGCGCTTGATCTGCTCCTGGATCACCCGGGCCAGCGGCCGAGCGCCGTAGAGCTCGTCGTAGCCGTTCTTGGCCAGCCAATCGAGCGCGTCGTCGGAGGCCTCGATGGTGACGTGGCGGTCGGCCAGCTGGGCTTCCAGCTGCAGCACGAACTTCTGCACCACCATGCGGATGACGTCCTGCGACAGCGGCTTGAAGGCCACCGTGGCGTCGAGGCGGTTGCGGAATTCCGGGGTGAACAGGCGCTTGATCGCCTCCTCGTCCTGGCCTTCCACCTTGCCGCGGCCGAAGCCGATCGAGTTGCGCTGGCTGTCGGACGCGCCGGCGTTGGTGGTCATGATCAGGATCACGTTCCTGAAGTCGACCTTCTTGCCGTTGGCGTCCGTCAGGGTGCCGTGGTCCATGACCTGCAGCAGGATGTTGTAGACGTCCTGGTGCGCCTTCTCGATCTCGTCGAGCAGCACGACCGCATGCGGGTGCTGGTCGACGGCGTCGGTCAGGAGGCCGCCCTGGTCGAAGCCCACGTAGCCGGGAGGCGCGCCGATCAGGCGGCTCACGGTGTGGCGCTCCATGTACTCGCTCATGTCGAAGCGCAGCAGCTCGATGCCGAGCGTCTGGGCGAGTTGCCGGGCGGTCTCGGTCTTGCCGGTGCCGGTGGGGCCCGAGAACAGGTAGCAGCCGATCGGCTTGTTGGCGTCGCGCAGGCCGGCCCGGGCCATCTTCATGGCGCTGGACAGCTGCATGATCGCCTCGTCCTGGCCGAACACGGCGCCCTTGAGGTCCGCTTCCAGCTGCTTGAGGGCCTCGGTGTCGGACTTGGACACGGACTTGGGCGGGATGCGCGCGATCTTGGCGACCACGGTCTCCACTTCCTTCAGGCCGATGATCTTCTTGCGCTTGCCTTCCGGCAGCAGCATCTGGCTGGCCCCGGCCTCGTCGATGATGTCGATGGCCTTGTCGGGCAGCTTGCGGTCGTTGATGTACTTGGCCGAGAGCTCCACCGCAGCGCGGATCGCCTCGTTGGTGTACTTCAGCTTGTGGAATTCCTCGTAGTAGGTCTTCAGGCCCTTGAGGATCTTGACGGTGTCCTCGACGGTCGGCTCGTTGACGTCGATCTTCTGGAACCGGCGCACCAGGGCGCGGTCCTTCTCGAAGTGCTGGCGGAACTCCTTGTAGGTGGTCGAGCCCATGCACTTCAGCGTGCCGGAGGCGAGCGCCGGCTTCAGGAGGTTCGAGGCGTCCATGGCCCCGCCGCTGGTGGCGCCGGCGCCGATGACGGTGTGGATCTCGTCGATGAACAGGATCGCGCCGTCGTGGTTCTCGAGCTCCTTGATGACCTGCTTGACCCGCTCCTCGAAGTCGCCGCGGTAGCGGGTGCCGGCCAGCAGGGTGCCCATGTCGAGGCTGAAGATCGTGCAGTTCGCCAGCACGTCCGGCACCTGCTTGGAGACGATCTTGCGCGCCAGGCCCTCGGCGATGGCGGTCTTGCCGACCCCAGGGTCGCCCACCAGTAGAGGATTGTTCTTCGTGCGCCGGCACAGGATCTGGATGCAGCGCTCGACCTCGGCCGTCCGCCCGATCAGGGGGTCGACCTTGCCCTGGCGGGCCTTCTCGTTGAGGTTGATGCAGTAGGCTTCGAGGGCCTCGCCGCCGGTCTTGACCGCGGGCTTCTCGTCGTCCTCGGTGGCGCCCTTGGCCGGGCGCGGCTCCGAGGCGCCGGGCTTCTTGGCGATGCCGTGGGCGATGAAGTTGACCGCGTCGTAGCGCGTCATCTCCTGCTGCTGCAGGAAATAGGCCGCGTGGCTCTCGCGCTCCGAGAAGATCGCCACCAGCACGTTGGCGCCGGTGACGTCCTCGCGCCCGGACGACTGCACGTGGATCACGGCGCGCTGGATCACGCGCTGGAAGCCGGCGGTCGGCTTGGCGTCCTCGCCGTCGTCGACGACCAGGGACTTCAGCTCGTTGTCGACGTAGGCGGCCAGGTTCTTCTTCAGCTCGGCCAGGTCCACGTCGCAGGCGCGCATCACGTTGGAGGCGTCGGTGTCGTCGATCAGGGAGAGCAGCAGGTGCTCGAGGGTCGCGTATTCGTGCTTGCGCTGATTGGCGTAGGTGACCGCGCGATGCAGGGATTCTTCGAGATTACGCGAGAAGGATGGCAAGCTGGGCCTCTCAGTCCTTTTCCATGGTGCATTGCAACGGGTGCTGGTGACGGCGGGCCGTCTCGATCACCTGTGCAACCTTCGTTTCGGCGACTTCGTAGGTGAAGACGCCGCACACCCCAACGCCGTTCTGATGGACATGCAGCATTATACGCGTGGCGCTTTCACGAGATTTATTGAAGAAGCGCTCAAGGACGTAGACTACGAATTCCATGGGCGTGTAGTCGTCGTTGAGAATCAACACGCGATACATGGACGGCTTCTGGGTCTTGGTCTTCGTCTGGGTGACGATGGCCGTACCCGTGCCGATAGTCTGATCTCCTTGCTGCTTCTCCGCCACGACGGGTCTCCAACGCGGGAGGCGGCTGGCCTCCCATTCGATTAGATATGAAAACTAGGCCGCATTGGAAGGGCCGATTCAAGACCCGCGTTCTTTCGTGTCCCCTGCCTGTTTCGCGGGCGGGGGCTGTTTCAGGGCGCGGGCGGAGACCACGGCGGCGGCGCCGAAGCGCGCGCGCAGAACGTCCAAAGCCTTTTCGCTTCTCAAGGCGCGCGTCTCATCGCCCGAGAAGAAGTCCGAGGCCGCCAGGTCCCCGTCGACCAGGTCCGACAGGCCGATGCCGATAAGTCGATAAGCCGCACCTCCGATCTCCGGCTTCAGCAGCGCCCGGCCGACTGAAAACAGAGTTTTCGCGGTCTGGGTTGCCACAGGCAGCGTTTTTCGCCGCGTGACGATGCGGAAAACCGAGTCGCGCAGCTTCAGGGTCACGACCCGTCCGGCGATCGCCTCGGCCCTGGCCTGGCGCGCCACGCGTTCGCACAGCGGCCACAGCCGGTCCTCGAGATCCTCGCGCCGGGTCAGGTCCTCGTTGAAGGTGGTCTCGGCGCTGAGGCTCTTGCGCGCCTGGTCCGGATCGACCGGGCGGTTGTCGCGGCCGCGGGCGAGGTCGGCGAGTCGTAGGCCGTGCACGCCGAAGCGGTCTGCGAGCTCGCGCGGCGCCGCGCGGGCGAGGTCGCCGACCAGGCGGTAGCCGGCCCCCTCCAGGCTCTTGGCGAGCGCCGGGCCGACGCCCGGCATGATGGAGACCGGCTTGGAGGCCAGGAATGTCTCGGCCTCGGCCTGGCCGATCACGGCGAAGCCGCGCGGCTTGTCCAGGTCCGAGGCGATCTTGGCCAGGAACTTGTTGGGGGCCAGGCCAATGGAGACCGTCAGGCCGATTTCGCGCTCGATCTCGGCCTGCAGCTTCGCCAGGGTCACGGCCGGCGGCGCGCCGTGCAGGCGCTCCGTGCCGGAGAGGTCCATCCACGCCTCGTCGAGCGACAGGGGCTGTACGAGGGGTGTCAACGCGCGGACCTTGCCGAAGATGCGTCGGCTCTCGGTCCTGTACTTGCCGAAGTCGGGCGGGATGATCACCGCGTCGGGACACAGCTTGCGCGCCTTGAACATCGGCATGGCCGAGCGCACCCCGGTCAGGCGGGCGATGTAGCAGGCGGTGGTGACCACCCCGCGCACCCCGCCGCCGACGATCACCGGCAGGTCGCGCAGCTCCGGACGGTCGCGCTTCTCCACCGAGGCGTAGAAGGCGTCGCAGTCCATGTGGGCGATCGAAAGCGCGCCCAGCTCGGCGTGGTTCAGGAGCCGCGGCGAGGCGCACTTCGGGCAGCGGCGGGCCTCGGCCTCGCCGGTCCAGAAGCAGTCGCGGCAGAGACTCCTCATCGCGCTCCCGACTCGAACGGCGAAGTCGCCGTCCTCGCGCCAGTGTACCGCTCTTCGAGCCCGCCCACTGCGGCCAATGCCGGGGCCCTGCGCGAGAAATCCGCGCTCGCCGGGGGGCTTGGCGTCAAAAGAGGGGAAGTCCGCGGCCGGTGTGGAGCTCGGTTACAGCGGCCACAGCCAGGCGGCGCCGCGCACGCCGGAGGAATCGCCGTGGCGGGCCTGGAGGATCTCGGTCGCGAAGGCGTCGGAGAAGGCGTAGCGGCGCACCACGGGCGGCACGCGCTCGTAGAGCTCCAGCACGTTGGACATGCCGCCGCCGAACACGATCACGTCGGGATCGAGGATGTCGCAGATGACGGCCAGGCCCCGGCCCAGGCGGTCGACGTAGCGGTCGAAGGCCTCGGAGGCGGCGGCCTCGCCGTCGCGCGCGCGGCGCATGATCTCGTCGCCGTTCAGGCGCGCGCCCGTGGCCCGCTCGTAGTCCTGCCAGAAGGCGGTGCCGGAGACCCAGGTCTCCAGGCAGTCGGTGCGGCCGCACCAGCAGCGGTGGGCGCCGCGCTCCTCGGCCGTCGGCCAGGGCAGAGGGGTGTGGCCCCACTCGCCGCCGATGCGGTTGCGCCCCTCGACGGTGGCCCCGCGCACGACGACCCCGCCGCCGCAGCCGGTGCCGAGGATGGCCCCGAACACGACCTCCGCCGCGGCCCCGGCGCCGTCGACAGCTTCCGAGAGGGCGAAGCAGTTGGCGTCGTTCTCCATCCGCACGGGCCGGCCCAGCACCTGCTCGAGGTCCTCGTGGAACGGGCGGTCGTTCAGCCACACGCTGTTGGCGTTGCGCATGCGCCCCGTGAGCGGCGAGAGCGAGCCCGGCATGCCGACGCCGACGCTGGCGCCCGTGACCCCGGCCTTGCGCTCGGCCTCGGCGATCACCCGCTTCACCGTCTCCAGCGCCGCCTCGTAGTCGCCCGGGTTCGGCTCGCGCACGCGGGCGACGTACTCGCCCGCCGCATCGAGCGCCGCAGCCTCGATCTTGGTGCCCCCGAAATCCACGCCGATGCGGATCATCCTCGCTCCCTGGATGCTGCAAGGGGCCGGACAGTAGAGCGCTTCACCCCGCCGGGGCCAGCGGGCGCGGCGCCTTTCAGCGCCGGATCGCCGCCTCGACCGCCGCGCCCAGGGTCGGCCAGTCGTCGATGCGCGCGTGGCGCTCCGGGGCGGTGAAAGCGAGGGGCCGCAGCCGCTCGTCGGCGACGTGCTGGAAGCGGCTGACGTCGGGGGCGTCGGCGGCGACGGAATCGAGGTTCGGCAACAGGTCGTCGATGAACGCCACCGGCCCTTGCGTGCGCGCGTTGAGCGCCGCCACCGGCGCGCCCTTCGGCCCGCTGCCGATGACCAGCGGATAGTGCAGCCCGTGCCGCGCCAGCCAGCGCGCCCTGGGCTCGCGTCCGTGGCCTGGGGCGTTGGTCAGGATGACGATGCCGGCGCGCTTCGAAAGGCGCCCGAGGGCGTCGACGGCGCCGGGCGTCACCTCCATGTGCTCGCAGTCGCTCGCGAAGTACTCCTCGAACAGGCTGCGGCCGGTGGCCACGTCCAGGTGTTCGGCGGCGCCCGGGCGGTAGATGTTCTGGAACAGGGCGAAGCGCGTGATGCGCATCTCGTAGCCGCGCCCGACGAGGAAGGATTCGAATCCCCGCATGAACATGCCCAGCACTTCATCGACGTCGACCACCACCAGCGGGGCGTGCGGATCGACGGGAACCCTTGAGATTTCAGGGGGAAGTACGATCTCGGTCAGGGCAGGGCGTCCTTGGGGCTAACGGGAAGGTAAGGATATTGGTGTGTTTTGCCCACTGAAACAGAGACCCGGCGACTCGCGCCGGAGTCGTGGGGGCTTTGGAAGTCGGGTACCTGATGGCGAAGAAAGTCCTCATCGTCGAGGATAACGAGCTGAACATGAAGCTGTTTCATGATCTGCTCGACGCTCAGGGGTATGAGACCTTGCAGACCCGCGAAGGGCTGCAGGCGCTCAGCCTCGCGCGCCAGCACCATCCCGACCTCATCCTCATGGACATACAGCTGCCGGAGATCTCGGGGCTGGAGGTCACCAAGTGGCTGAAGGAGGACGACAGCCTCGCCCATATTCCGGTCATCGCCGTCACCGCCTTCGCCATGAAAGGCGACGAGGAGCGGATTCGTGACGGCGGCTGCGAGGCCTATATCGCCAAACCGATCTCGGTGGCGCATTTTCTGGACACCGTGAAGCGGTTCCTGGGGTGATCCGATGACCGCCCGCATCCTCGTCGTCGACGACATCGACGCCAACCTCCGGCTGCTGCAGGCCAAGCTGCAGGCCGAGTACTACGAGGTGCTGACCGCGCACGACGGCGTCACCGCCCTGGCGCTGGCCGCGGCCGAGAAGCCCGACGTGGTGCTGCTGGACGTGATGATGCCGGGCATGGACGGCTTCCAGGTCTGCCGGCGGCTGAAGGACGACGCCGAGACGCGGCACATCCCGGTCGTGCTGGTGACCGCGCTCGATGGCCGCGCCGACCGCATCACGGGCCTCGAGGCCGGGGCCGACGAGTTCCTCACCAAGCCCATCGACGACCTGATGCTGTTCGCCCGGGTCAAGAGCCTGACGCGGCTGAAGGTGGTGATCGACGAGCTGCGCCAGCGCGAGGCTTCGGGGCGCCGCATCGGCGTCATCGCCGGAGTCGCCTCGCGGCTCGGCGGATCGGGCGGGCGGATCCTGATCGTCGACGACCAGGAGCGCCAGGCCCAGCGCATCGCCGGCGAGCTCGGCGTCGACCACCGCCCGGTGATCGAGTCCGACCCGGACAAGGCGCTTCTGACCGCGCGCGGCCCGGTGGACCTCGTCATCGTCAACGCCAACGCCAAGAGCTTCGACGGTCTTCGCTTCGCCGCCCAGCTGCGCTCGGACGAGGCGACGCGGCACCTGCCGATCCTCGGCGTCGTCGATCCGGACGAACGGGCGCGCCTCGTGAAGGCCCTCGAGATCGGCTTCAACGACATCCTGACCCGGCCGATCGATCCGCAGGAGCTGGCCGCCCGCGCGCGCAGCCAGATCAAGTCGAAGCGCTACACCGACTTCCTGCGCAACAACCTCGACCACAGCCTGGAACTGGCGGTCACCGACCAGCTGACCGGGCTGCACAACCGCCGCTACATGACCGGCCAGCTGGGCGCCCTCGTCAACCGCGCCGCGCGCGGCGGCGACCCGGTGTCGGCGCTGATGATCGACATCGACCACTTCAAGAAGATCAACGACAGCTTCGGCCACGACATCGGCGACGAGGTGCTGCGCGAGTTCGCCGTGCGCCTGGCCTCGAACGTGCGCGCCGTGGACCTGCCCTGCCGCTACGGCGGCGAGGAGTTCATGGTGATCATGCCCGACACCACCCTGGCCGACGCCGAGCGCATCGCCGAGCGCATCCGCCGCCACGTCGCCGGCTCGCCGTTCCGCGTCGCCGGCGGGACCGAGCTCCTGACCGTGACCATCTCCATCGGCGTCGCCTCGACCACGGGCGCGGGCGACCACGCCGAGGCGCTGCTGAAGCGCGCCGACGAGGCCGTCTACGAGGCCAAGGCCGCGGGCCGCAACAAGGTCATCGCCAAGGCCGCCTGAGGCGCCAACCGCTTCAGTAGCGGATGGTCGACGTCCAGTTCCGCGCCACGATCGACTTCACGAGCATCAGCCTGGGCTCGTCCAGAACGTTGGGCGAGGCCGTGTGCAGCATGCCCGGATGCATCAGGACGAGGTCGCCGGGCTCGCCGGTCAGCTCCACGACGCGCACGGGATGGCCGCAGAGGTCCCCGTCCTGGTCCATGAACCGCGTGACTCGATCGCCGTCGTCCGCGCACTTCGAGAACAGCCCCCGGAGCCACGCCGAACGCGCCTCCAGCAGGCTGCGCGCGTCGGCCGAGCGGATCGAGGCGCCGGCGTCGCGGGCGAGCGCCATCATCGCCAGGTGCGAGCCGCGCACCACCAGGGTGGCGCCGCCGCGGGGCCGCACAGCGCCCAGATAGACGAAGAAGCGCACCGCCGGCAGCGGCCGGTCGAGCGCGGTCGCGGGATAGTCGGTGTGCCAGGCGAGGCGCCGCAGGTCCCAGGCCTGGTCGTCCGGGAAGGTCACCAGCGGCTGGCCCCAGACCTTGGGTCGGTCCCAGGCGCCCGCGCCGACGAGGGTGTCCATCACCGCGCCGAGGTCGGGCGTGTCCACGAGGTTGAAGGCGCCGCCGCGCACGAGGTCCTGGAACTTGAAGGCCATGCCGCGCGGCCAGGTCCGCGGCTCGTTCCGGCGCGCGCCGAAGCGGGCCTCCAGGTCGTTCCAGAGGCGCGAGGCCATCGTCTCGACGATCGAGGCCGGGAAGAACCCGGGCAGGCGCAGGACACCGTCGGCGTCGAACGCGGCGAGCTGGCGGGCGGTGAGGCTGAAGGTCTGGGGCAAGATCCGTCTCCGAAAACGACGGCGCCCCGCGGCAGACTTCGCGCCGGAGCCCGGAAGGGCCCGCGACGGTCCATCTACGGCGGGGCGATACCCCACCGCTCACCGCAAGGCGCGGCGAACGATGCGGCGATGATGCGCCCGGTCCGGAAGGCGGTCAACGCCAACGAAAAACGCCCGGCAGGGCTGCCGGGCGTCTTCGGTGTGTTCGGGTTCCCTGAAGGGGGAAGGCTACTTGATCTTGCCTTCCTTGAACTCGACGTGCTTGCGCGCGATCGGGTCGTACTTCTTCAGGGTGAGCTTCTCGGTCATCGTCCGGGCGTTCTTCTTGGTCACGTAGAAGAAGCCGGTGTCCGCGCTGGAGTTCAGGCGGATCTTGATGGAAGCCGGTTTGGCCATGGCGTTCAGTCCTGGTGCGGGCCGGCGCGGTCGGCCGGAAAAATCGGAAGGCGCGGAAAATACGAATCCGGGCCGCAAAGTCAATGCGTAGCGGGGGCGCCGCCTTGCAGCCCCGTCCGGCCGGACACGCTGCGTTAGGCGCGGTGGACTACATCAGCCTGGTGAGGCGGAGGAGGGGCCCAGCCATGGCGCGTTATGAAGACGCCAAGGACGTCCTGGCCAGCGTTCAAAGCACGCTTCAGTTCGAGTTCGGTGATCGACCCATTCGCTCGATCGACGATCGCGGGATGTTCGGTGACACGCCGCTCATCATCACCATGTCCTGGGAAGACGTGGAGGCGGCCAGGCTTCTCCTTGAAGCCGGCGCTGCGGTCGACGCGAGGGGTGAAGACGGAGAGACTGCGCTCCATCGAGCGGCGAGTTCGGACAGCGTGGAACTGGTCCGTCTGCTTATGGATGCTGGCGCATCTGCGGACATCGAGAACGACGAAGGCAGGACGCCGCGCGATATCGCGAGAGTGCTGGGCAATTCGGAAATCCTCGACGTGATCGCCGGCGGACGCGACCGCCGAGCGACCAGCTAGAAAGCGGAAGTCACGAACGTCTAAGACGGGTGGAAGGGGTGTTGCTGTGGGGGGGCGCGGCCCTTGCCGCTGCGCCCGGAAGCGGACCTGGGAGAGGCGCGCTATGAGGACGCGACCGAGGTCAGCGTGCGCAGCCAGCCAAGCGCGTCGCCCCAGTCGTCCAGGATGTCCCCGTAGCGTTCACGGCGCAGCGAGGGCTCGAGATCGAACAGCAGCCGCTGCTGAGCGCCCACCGAGCCCTCCGCCAGGACCTCGCCGATCAGGGCCAACAGCGCGTCTGTCGGCCACGGCAGGCGCTCCAGAGGCCAGGTCTCCAGCTCCCAGGCCAGGTACTTGGGATAGGGACGCAGGCGACCGCCATGCAGGGCGAAGACGACGTCGAGCAGAGGGCTGACGCCCTCGGCGGCCTCCAGCCGCGCGGCAAGAGTAAGGCCGTCGCGCCAGCACTTGGCCGAGCGGTAGACCTGGTTGATGAAGTGGTCGAGGCGGGCGGTGACGAAGGCCGGGATCTCGTCCGCCGGCACGCACCCCTTGGCGTCGATCAGCGCCTGCACGCGGCCGGCGGTCTTGTCGACCAGGGCCGTCACGCCGACGAAGCTGTAGCGGTCCCAGGCCTCAGGCGAGCCCCAGGCGGCGTAGGCCTCGAATTCGGCCAGGCCGAAGACGGCGCAGTCGAGGGGGACCTGGCCAGCGCGGCCGTAGCGCGCCGCAAAGGCGCCGCGAGCCTCGTCGCGCACGACCATGGCGCAGTCGAAGTCGGAGTGCACCGTCGCGCGGCCCTTGCCGCGCGAGCCGCCGCGCCAGAAGGCGAGAATGTCGTCGTCGCGGCGCGCCAGATCGGCGAGCGCGGCGAAGGCTGCTGCGACGTCAGAGCTCGCCGAAGCGCTTGCCACCGCGGGACATCCGCAGATAGGGCGCCGGCCGGTGCGGGTCGGCCAGGCGGTGCGGGATTTCGCGCAGGACGAAGCGGGT
>DASZQQ010000179.1:0-5832 GCA_035549595.1 Caulobacteraceae bacterium | reverse complement strand
GAGGGTGGAGGGGGCGCTCGCGAGAACTGCGGCGCCCGCCGCCAGGACCAGGGCGACGAGGCCCAGGCGCCGCCGCATCAGCCGCCCTGCCCGGCCGGCAGCACGATCGGCGCCGGCTCGGCGATGGCGCCGCCGTCGAGGCTCGGGGTCACTTCCGGCTTGGCGTCGGTCAGGGGCGCGCCGTGGATCTTGAGGTTCAGGTTCACCACCGGCCCGTCGCCGATCGACAGCTTCGCCGGCACGGTCTCGGCCGCGCCGCCGGGGTGGGTGTAGGTCACGACGCCGTCCCACATCACCGGCGGCAGGGTTCCGCCCAGCGCCTTGGCGAGGTCGGCGCCGCCGGGCCACACCGGGGCGAAGCCGTTGTGCCCGAAGTGGTTGCCGTGCACGGCGATGTCGCGCGGCAGGGGGTTGTACGCCGGATCGGTGAATGCCTGCTGGTACGACACCAGCATGACCCCGGCCGAGGCGTTGCCGTCGATGTGGTTGTCGAACACGTGGATGTCGCGGTTGGCCATCACCATCACCCCGGTGCCGGTCGGCACGCCGGCGACGATGTTGCCCTTGGGCGCGAAGTTGGGCGTGTCGTTGTTCACCACCTCGTTGTGGAACACCCGCGTGGAGTGGCCGCCCATCTGCGGCAGGCCCGGCAGGTCGAACACCAGGATGCCGCCGGCGTTATGCGTGGCGGTGTTGTCGTGCACGTCGGCGCCGTAGCAGTTCTCGATCTCGATGCCGGCGACGTTGAACTCCGCGCGGCTGTTCTCCACCACGATGTTCTTCGACTGGCCGACGTAGATGCCGGCGTCCGAGGCGCCGCGGACGGTGACATGGTCGATCAGGACGTTGGTCGACGACACCGGATAGACGCCGTAGCTGCCGTTGGAGGCCTTCGGCCCGCCGGTCCACTCCACGGTCAGGGCGGCCATGGTGATGCGGTCGACGCCCTTGGACTTGATCCCGTTGCCCTTGGCGTTCTGCACCGTGAAGTCGCGCACGGTGACGTTGTTCGAGGTGATCAGCAGGCCCTCGGCCTCGCCCTTCTGGCCGTCGAAGGCGAGGACGGTCTTGCCCTCGCCGGCGCCAGCGACGGTGACCCCCGCCACGTCCAGCGACAGCCCGTCGGTCAGGTCGAAGCGCCCGGCGCCCAGCCGCACCGTATCGCCCGACCTGGCGTCGATCAGGGCCGCCTGCACGCGCTCCTGGGCGTTGGGCCCGGCCGGCACGTCGATGGTGCGGGCGAAGGCCGGCCCGGCCAGGGCCGTGGCGGCGATGAGGACAAGGGCGATGCGCATTCTGGTGTCAGCCTCCCGACGGCCGCGAGTCGCCGCGGCTTCTTGCGACATGATACCCATTTCCCCACCGGACGAAGCCGTCGTTCCGTCGGCGGGGCGCCGCGTAGCGCGGGCGTTGACAACCTGGGCTCGCGGACCGATCTGAAGAGGCGAGAGGGACCCTCGAGTTCTGGAGGACGTCATGTTGCTTCGTTCCGGCTTCGCCGCCGGTCTCCTTGCCGCCGCCCTCATCTCCGGTTCGGCCGCTGCGGCCCCCGTGGAAGGCCCGGCCAGCACCCATCCGTGCTTCTTCATCACCCAGTGGGAAGGCTGGAAGGCGCCCGACGCAAACACCCTGTACCTGCGGGTCAACATGCACGACGTCTATCGCGTCGACCTGTCGGCCGGCTCCTCTCAGCTCATGGACCCCGGGGTGCACCTGATCTCCAACGTCCGCGGCTCGAGCAGCATCTGCAACGCCATCGACCTGGACCTGAAGGTCTCCGACGGCCACGGCTTCTCCTCGCCGCTGATCGCCCGCTCGATCCGCAAGCTGACCCCCGAGGAGGTCGCCGCGATCCCGAAGAAGTTCCGGCCGTAGAGCCTTCCCCGGTCAGGTCGAATCGACCTGACCGGAACAAGAAGGCTCGAGTCTTGGAGTTTGAGCGCCTCCCGATCGCCAAACCGGTTCCCACTTTGGCGGGAAGCGCTCTGGGCGTCGCCCCTCCCCGAAACGGGGACGGATATGCAACACTCTCCCCCTGACTCGTGGGGGGAGACTTAAGCATGCGCATGCGATCGATGTTCGGCGCCGTCCTGCTGGCGCTGGCGCTGGCCGGAACCGCGGCGGCAAAGGACGTGGTCGTCCACGCCGGGCGGCTGATCGACGGCGTTGCGAAGACGCCGCGCGAGCACGTCTCGATCCTGATCCACGACGACCGCATCACCGCCGTCCAGCCGGGCTTCGTCAGCCCGCCGGGCGCCGAGGTCATCGACCTCTCGGGCGCCACGGTGCTGCCCGGCCTGATCGACTGCCACGACCACATCACGGCGACGTTCGACGGCGGCAATCCCATCGCCGAGGCGGTCACGCGGACCAGCTACGACGACGCCTTCCGTTCGGTCGGCAACGCCCGCGCCACCCTGCTGGCCGGCTTCACCACGATCCGCGACGTGGGCGGCGACGCCCACGTGGTCATCGCCCTGAAGAAGGCCATCGCCGGCGGCTTCATCGAGGGGCCCAGGATGTTCGTCGCCGGCCCGCCGCTCGGGCCCACCGGCGGCCACGGCGATCCGGCCAACGGCCTCGATCCGGAGCTGACCCATCCGGGCTGGTCCGACGTCGTCATCGACAGCCCCGAGGCCGCCCGGCGGACCGTGCGGGCGCTGCGCCGCCAGGGCGTCGACCTGATCAAGATCATGCCGTCCGGCGGGGTGCTGTCGATCGGCGACGACCCCAGCCTGCAGCTGATGGCCGACGACGAGATCAAGGCGGTGGTCGACACGGCCCACGCGCTGGGCCTGAAGGTCGCCGCGCACGTCCACGGGCGCGACGCCATCAACCACGCCATCGAGCTCGGCGTCGATTCCATCGAGCACGGCTCCTACGCGGACGCCTCCTCCTACCCCCTGTTCAAGGCGCACGGGACCTACCTGGTGCCGACGCTGCTGGTCGGCCAGACGGTCTACGACATCGCCAAGGCCCACCCCGAGCAGCTGAACCCGTCGTCGGCCGCCAAGGCCCTGACCATCGCCCCGCTGCTGCAGCAGAACCTGGGCAACGCCTACCGCGCCGGGGTGAAGATCGCCTTCGGCACCGACCAGGGCCTGGCCCCGCACGGAACCAACGCGCGCGAGTTCGCCCTGATGGTGAAGGCCGGGATGAGCCCGATCGACGCCATCTGGGCAGCCACGGCGAATGCCGCGGACCTGATCGGCGACACCAGGGACATCGGCTCGGTGGCGCCGGGCCGCTACGCCGACCTCGTCGCCGTCGCCGGAGACCCCCTGGCCGACATCACCGAGCTGGAGCGCGTGCGCTTCGTGATGAAGGGCGGCGCCGTGGTGAAGCCCTTCTGAGGGGCGGCCGATGCCCCGCGCGCCTGCGCGGGCGACTCATCCTTCCGGTACCGCGCCACGCCGGCTTGCGCTTCGCGCGTAGCCGGGCGATGAGGCCCGGCCGCCTGCGGCGGCGTGTTCCCATCCTCATCCTGAGTGAGCGTTCCTTGTTCTGCGAGCCCCCTGTCAAGCTTGCAACGTGCTTGATGCCGCGGCGCAACAATACGGCGCCACTTTCGCCCCATCGTCCTGGAACTGGCGGGGCTTCAGAAGGCATTCACCAAGCATGCGCCAAGCCGCCCAGGCGTCGGACCTCCCCCTTTCCGACATCGTCCGCTCCCTCCACGCCCCGCATCCAGCTTCGGCGGCGGCGGGCGCGCGCCCCCGCGTGACGCTTCTGCTGGGCTCCCTCGACGGGGGCGGCGCCGAGCGCGTGGCGGTCAATCTCGCCCGGCGCTGCGATCCCGAGGCGGTCGACGTGCGCCTGGCCCTGCTGCGCCGGCAGGGGGCCTACCTCGACGAGGTCGAAGCCGATCGCATCGATGCGGCGCCCGCGCGGCCCGGCGCCGTCACCCGCGCGATCGCCGCGCCGGCCGACATCGCCGCCATGCTGCGCCGCAGCAGAACCGACGTGCTGATGAGCTTCGGCCTTGGCGTGAACATGCAGACGTGGCTGGCGCTGCAGGCCCTGGGGCGGCGGCGACCGCGCTGGATCTGCCGCGAGGACAACAACCTCGACGCCGAGATCGGCGGCGTCGCCAAGGACCCCGTCAGCCGGGCCGTCGCCCTGGCGGCCGCGCGCAAGGTCTACCGCTCGGCGGACGCCTTCGTCGCCGTCGCCCACGAGCTGGGCGACCTCCTGCGCCGACGCGTCGGTTTCGACGACGAGCGCCTCAGCGTCATCCACAACCCCATCGACCTGGCCGAGATCGAGCGGCGCGCGATGGAGCCGCTGCCGGTCATCCCGATGCGGCCCTACGTCGTCACCGCCGGCCGGATGGTCTGGCAGAAGGGCTTCGATGTCCTGATCCGCGCCTTCGCCGCCTGCCCCTCCGCGGCCGGGCTCGATCTCGTCATCCTCGGCGACGGCCCTCTCGAGGCCGACCTCAGGCGCCTGGCCGCCGAGTGCGGCGTCGCCGAGCGCGTGCTGTTCCCGGGCTTCCAGCCCAATCCCTGGAGCTGGTTCGCGCGCTCGTCCCTGTTCGTGCTGTCGTCGCGCTGGGAGGGCTTCGGCAACGTCGTCGCCGAGGCCATGGCCTGCGGCGCGCCGGCCTTGGTGACC
The DNA here is from genome assembly GCA_035549595.1 of Caulobacteraceae bacterium. GTDB lineage: Bacteria > Pseudomonadota > Alphaproteobacteria > Caulobacterales > Caulobacteraceae > Acaudatibacter. The sequence goes on along the minus strand of DASZQQ010000179.1, from coordinate 1,218 downwards.
GACTGCAACTACGGTCCGCGCGAGCAGGTCGCGCACGGGCGCAGCGGCTGGGTGGCGCCGGCGGAGGACCCGCTGGCCCTGGCGTCGGCCATGGACCAGTTGCTGAGCCAACCGGACCTGACGCAGAAGCTGGCGGCGGCCGGCCGGCTGCGGGCGCGTGCCTTCGACGTCGACGCGATCGCCACGGCCTACACGGACCTCTTCCTGGCCCAGGCGGGCGCGCCGGCCAGCGCCTGGCCGGCCCCCAGGGACCGGCGTGCGGCTATTTGAGCCGGACCTCGACGCCCTTCGGGGCGAGGGTCAGCTGCAGGCCCTGCCGGGTCGAGCGGGCGTTGATCACCACGCCCTTGTCGTTGCGCATGGTGATGCCGCCGCCGCCGGCGCCGGCCGTGGCTTCGGCCTCCGCGGCCGCGTAGGTGCCGTTGATGTCGCTGATCCGGCGCAGGTGATAGACCTCGCCGGACGCGCTGAAGCCGCTGGCGCCGATATCGCCCACGGAAAGGCCGCGCACCTTCAGAGGGTAGTGGCGGCCGTGGAAGTCGAGCGTGCCCCCGCCCCAGCTGACGCCGGCCACGAACGCGACCGAGCCGCCATGGAAGCTGATGTGGCCGTCCGGCCGGCTGTCCTGGGCGACGGCGGGAACGGCGACGAGGGCGCCGGCTGCGGCGAGGCCGGCCAGCATGCGAAGCGACAGCGAATGCACCATGTTCGGCTCCTTCGGCTTGATCGTGTAGAACGTCACCGGGCCGTGACGGGTTGCGTGATCACCCGCGCCGCGTGTAGGCGCGCGGCGCTTGGCGGGCTGTCGGATATCGGTCACATGCTTCGGGTACGAACGATCCGAGAGGCGACTGCGAAGGCGGGGGCGCGATGAACGTTCAGACCGCGATCAGGCCTGCCGCCGGTCCGCGCGCCGCCGCGCCGGCGCCCCTGCGCGTCGCGCTGGTGACCGGCTCGTACAACTTCATCAAGGACGGCGTGGCGCTGACCTTGAACCGGCTGGTCGCCTACCTGGAACGCCAGGGCGTCGAGGTGCTGGTGTTCGCGCCGGTGGCGTCGAGGCCGGCGTTCCAGCATGCCGGGACGGTCGTGCCCGCGCCCTCTGTGCCGCTCCCGTTCCCGCTCGGCCGTTCGGAGTACCGGGTCAGCGTCGGCATGGTCGGCAAGGCGCGCCGGCGGTTCCTCGACTTCGCCCCGCACGTGGTGCACGTGGCGACG
>DASZQQ010000178.1:0-1763 GCA_035549595.1 Caulobacteraceae bacterium | reverse complement strand
GGACCGAGCGTCGGCGCGAGCGTCGAGATCACGCCGAGGATCGCCGTGACCATCGCCCGCTTGGGCCCCGAGAAGAACGAGAAACCGGTGGCGAAGACGAGCGGGATCATCGCCCCGCCGACGAACCCCTGCAGGGCGCGGAACACGGCCATCGACGGCAGGTCCCAGGCGAGGCCGCAGGCGAGGCTGAAGACGGTGAAGAGGCCGCACGAGAGCACGAACATCCACCGGGTCGACAGCGCCTGGGCCAGGAACGCCGACAGCGGGATCATGACGATCTCGGCCATCAGGTAGGCGGTCTGCAGCCAGTCGATCTCGTCGGCGGCGGCCGAGAGGCCGGCCTGGATCGCGCTCATCGAGGCGGCGACGATCTGGATGTCCAGCAGGGCCATGAACTGGCCGACGGCCATGACCAGGAAGATCGCCAGCTTGCGGCGCTCGCTGAGGCCCGCGCCCACGGCTGGGACCGCCCCGAAGGCGGGCTCGGCAAGGCTTGCGACCATGGCGCGCATGCTAGAGCACGATGCGATCAGACGGAATCGTCTGATCGTTGAATCGTGCTCTAGATTCAAAAGTTTGAGCGCGCTCTGGTCGCAAAACCGGGTTCCACTTTTGCGGAGCGCGCTCTACTGATTGCCTGGGGGCGCGGATAGCTGGGGCTTTGATCATGAGCGGCAGCACCCCTACGCGCCGGCCGGTCTGGGCCGGAGGGGCCCTCGTCGGCGCCCTGGCGATCGCCGCCGCCATCGGCGGCTGGATCTGGATCCACGGCCAGAGGGACAAGGTTTCGACGGACGACGCCTATGTGCAGGCCGACCGCTCGATCGTCTCGCCGAAGGTGCGCGGGGCGATCGCCGAGGTGCTCGTGGCGGACGACCAGCCGGTGAAGGCCGGCGCGGCGCTCGTCCGGCTCGATCCGGCCGAGTACGACCTGAAGGTCCGCGCGGCTCAGGGCGACCTGATGGCCGCCGAGGCGGCGGCCAAGGCGGCCCGCGCGGGTTTGGCCCGGCTGGACGCCGAGGAGAAGCTCGCCAAGGGCCAGCTCGACCAGGCCAAGGCCCTGGCGGGCGGCGACGCCGCGGCCCAGGCGACTCTGCGCCAGGCCTTCGAGACCGCCCGCGGCCAGGCCCTGGTCGCCGCCCGCAGCCGCGGGGAGATCCAGGCCGCCCTCGCCCAGGCCGACGCCCAGGCCTTTCGCGCCCGCACCGAGCTCGACGCGGCCCGCCAGGAACGGGCGGCGACGACCGTGACGTCGCCGGTGGACGGCGTCGTGGCCTCCGTGCAGGCGGCGCCTGGCCAGCTGGTGCAGCCGGGCGTGCGGCTGATGACGGTGGTGCGCCCCTCGACGCTCTATGTGCTGGCCAATTTCAAGGAGACCCAGACCGGCCGCATGGTCCCCGGCCAGCGCGCCGAGATCCGCGTCGACGCCCTGCCCGGCGTGCGCCTGACCGGCCGCGTCGCCAGCCTCGCCCCCGGCACCGGCTCGCAGTTCGCCCTGCTGCCGTTCGAGCCCGGCGCCGGCAACTTCACCAAGATCGTCCAGCGCGTGCCCGTCCACATCGCCCTCGATCCGGGCCAGCCCGACGTGGCGCGCCTGCGCTCGGGCCTCTCGGTCGTCGTGACGGTGAGGCTGAAGTAGGACCGGGGACATGATGCTCCGCATCGTGTCCCCTCGCCCTGGCGCACTGGAGGGGACACGATCCTGGCGGATCATGTCCCCGCAGGCAGGGTCTACCCCAGGCCCGCGATGATCTTGTCGGGGG
>DASZQQ010000177.1:0-2220 GCA_035549595.1 Caulobacteraceae bacterium | reverse complement strand
AAGCCTATCTCGAATATCTCTACTCGCCCGAAGGACAGAAGATCGTCGCCGCCAACTACTACCGGCCGGTCAAGCCCGAGGATGCCGATCCCAAGGACATCGCGCGCTTTCCCAAGCTGAAGCTGGTGACGATCGACGACCCGCTGTTCGGCGGATGGAAGAAGGCGCAGCCGCATTTCTTCGGCGGCGGCGGCGTCTTCGACCAGATCTACAAGCCGATGCGCTGAGGCGAACGACAAGCCGGCAGTGCGGCGCTGCGATGACCATGCTGAGGAAGGGGCTGGAAAAATGAAGGGAACAGGCGTCGGCCGGGCCTTGGGCCTGGCTGCTATCGCGGTCGGCTGGGCTGGGTACGCGGGGGCATCGGATCTGCCGCTGGTGGCGCCGGTGCAGTATGTGCGGGTGTGCAACGCGTACGGCAAGGGGTTCTTCTACATCCCCGGGACGCAGACCTGCCTGCAGGTCTCGGGGCTGGCGCGGATGGACGTCGACTACACCCAGCCCTTCACGCGCGGCAGCGACGCCTTCGGCTTCCGCACCCGCGGGGTCGTCAACTTCGACGTCCGCACCCAGACCGAATACGGCACCGTGCGCGCCTATATCCGCCTGCAGTCGGACTTCAGCGCCAACAACGCCATGCACAGCAACCCGACCAGCGGGCCGGCCGGCGTCGCCGCCGCCGGGCAGGTGCCCAACCAGGTCTACGTCCAGTCGGCCTATGTCCAGTTCGGCGGCCTGACCGCGGGCCTCGCCCAGTCGTTCTACGACTACATCCCGTTCGGCTTCTATCTCGCCAGCCTCGCCGGCGACCAGAACAGCCTCCTGGTCGCCTACTCCGCCGCCTTCGGCAACGGCATCACCGCCTCGATCGCCGCCGAGGACGCCCACTACCGCGAGCAGTTCGCCGGCCCCGGGCCGCTGATCGCCTATGCCGGCACCGCGATGCCCGACATCGTCGCCGCGCTCGCCGTCAAGCAGGGCTGGGGCTCGGCCCAGCTCTCGGCCGCAGTGCGCCAGCTCCGCGACCTCGCCCCCGCCGTCCGCACCGGCTACGGCTGGGGCGTCCAGGCCGGCCTCTCGATCAACCTGCCGATGCTGGCCCGGGGCGATTCGATCTACTTCATCGGCGCCTACGCCCAGGGCGCGCTGAGCTATCTCGGCGGCACCACCGGGGTCGAGGGCACCGCCGGCCCGCTCGGGCCGTGGAAGGGCGTGTTCGGCTTCTCCGACGCCTACCTCGACGCCGCCGGCACCGGGCTCGACCAGACCCGCGGCTTCCAGCTCACCGGCGCCTTGCGCCACTACTGGACCCCCACCCTCCGCAGCGCCCTCGGCGTCATCTATCTCGCCATCGACGGCCAGGGCATCGCCCACGACTTCAGCCAGCTCACCGTCGCCGGCAACCTCGTCTGGTCGCCCGTCCCCGACCTCGACCTCGGCCTCGAGGTCTTCAACGAGGCCCTCCTCCACCACGCCGCCGGCGTCATTCCCCCCGCCACCCACACCGCCGTCTGGGGCTCCATCGCAAGGCTCGAACGCCGCTTCTAAAACCTCCCGGCGGCGTTCGCAGGCGGCCTCGGCGAATATCCCGGGGCCGCCTTGGCGTTCACGGTCACTGGCACTGAAGCCTTGAAATTGCCGATTGGATATGTCGGGATTGGCGAGAAGGAGGCCCGGCCGTGAGCGAAGCTGCGTTCGCCCTGCGACTGAAGAAGCCGAGCGTGCTGCCCGGCTTTGGCCTCACGCTCGGCTTCGCGCTCACCTATCTCGGGCTGATCGTGCTGATCCCGCTGGCGGTGCTGGCCTTCAAAGCCGCCACGCTCGGCCCCGACGAGCTCCGGCGGCTCGCGCTGTCGCCGCGCACCCTCGCGGCGCTCCACACCAGCTTCCGGTCGGCCCTGATCGCCGCGGCGGTCGATACCGTCTTCGGTGCGATCGTGGCCTGGGTGCTGGTGCGCTATCGCTTCGCCGGGCGGCGGGCGCTCGACGCCGCGATCGACCTGCCGTTCGCGCTGCCCACCGCCGTGGCCGGCATCGCGCTGACGGCGGTCTACGCGCCGAACGGCTGGATCGGCCAGTTCTTCGCGCCTCTCGGCATCCGTATCGCCTACACGCCCGTCGGCATCGTGCTGGCACTGATCTTCGTGGGACTGCCGTTCGTGGTGCGTACGCTTCAGCCGGTGCTGGAGGATCTCGATCGCAATCTGGAAGAGGCCGCGG
>DASZQQ010000176.1:0-17747 GCA_035549595.1 Caulobacteraceae bacterium | reverse complement strand
GACGACGAGGCCGGCCAGGGCGTTGACCGCCACGGCCGCGGCCGAGGTGGCGATCGCCACGTGCGCGTCCTTCACCCCGACCAGATACAAGAGCAGCGGCGCGGCCAGCACCGACCCGCCGCCGCCGAACACCGACAGCAGGAGGCCGACGAGGGCGCCGCTCGCCGCGGCCAGGGCCAGGGCCTCGGGACCGTGCATGGCGGTCGCTCAGTTGGCCGTCAGCGGCCGCGGACGACCGGCAGGCCGGCGGCGGCCCAGCCGTCGAGGCCGCCCTTCAGCACATAGGCGTCGCCGTCGACGCTGGCCGCCAGGCGCTCGCAGTTCATGTTGGTCCGCATGCCCGACTTGCAGGTGAAGATCACGGACTTGCCGGCCTCGACCGCGTGCGGCGCGAACACCGACAGCGGCCTGGACACGGCCTCGGCGACGTGGGCGGCGCGGTATTCCTCCGGCTCGCGGATGTCGATCAGCACGGCCGAGCCGTCCTTCAGGCGGCGGGCGACGTCCTTGGGCTCGAGCGGGGTCAGGGTGCTCATGGGCAGGGGGCTCCATCGGGAGGACAGAAAATGTCGGCGAGGGTGGCGACCACCTTCAGCGCCGCCGGGTCGGCGACGCGGTACCAGATGGTCTGGCCCTCGCGGCGCGTGGCGACGACGCCCTCCTCGCGCAGCACCGCCAGGTGCTGGGAGAGCGCCGACTGGGAGAGGCCGACCAGCGGCTGCAGGTCGCCGACCGAGCGCTCGCCGTCGGCAAGCATGCACAGGATCAGCAGGCGCCGCTCGTTGGCGAGCGAGCGCAACAGCCGCGCGGCGCGCGAGGCGTTGGCCTCCAGGTCGCGGAACGGGATGGCGTGGGCGACGGGCATGCCGCAGATATATGAGTTGAATCTAATTTAGCAAGACCTAATATATAGGGCGACGAACCTGGAGCCCTCCCCATGCGCCCCGACATCGACGCCGTCTTCGACCCGGCCACCAACACCATCACCTACCTGGTCGCGGACCCCGCCACCGGGACCGCCGCGATCATCGACCCGGTGCTCGACTACGAGCCCAAGGCCGCGAGGCTCGCCACCCGCTCGGCCGACGCCCTTTTGGAAAAGGTCCGCGCGCGCGGACTGCGCCTGGCCTGGGTGCTGGAGACCCACGCTCATGCCGACCACCTGTCCGCGGCCGACTACATCCGCCGCCGGACCGGGGCGAAGGTCGTCATCGGCGAGCGCATCGTCGACGTGCAGAAGACGTTCGGGCCGCTGTTCGAGGCGACCGACGTCAAGCCGGACGGCGGCGACTTCGACCACCTGGCGAAGGACGGCGAGCGCTTGCCCCTGGGCGGCCTGACGGTCGAGGTGATGCACACGCCGGGCCACACGCCGGCCTGCGTGACCTACGTCGTCGGCGACGCGGCCTTCGTCGGCGACACCCTGTTCCAGCCGGACTACGGCACCGCCCGCTGCGACTTCCCGGGCGGCGATGCGGCCACCCTCTACCGCTCGATCCGGCGCATCCTGTCGCTGCCGGCCGAAACCCGCCTCTTCACCGGCCACGACTACCTGCCACCAGCCGGCCGCAAGACGCCCGCGTGGGAATCCACCGTGGCCCAGCAGCGTGCGGACAACATCCACGTGCGCGACGGCGTCGGCGAAGAGGCCTTCGTCGCCCTGCGCCGCGGCCGCGACGCGACCCTGGCCCCGCCGGTGCTGATCCTGCCCTCGCTGCAGGCCAACATCCGCGCCGGCGCCCTCCCGCCCCCGACGGCGGAGGGCCACGTCTTCCTGCGCCTGCCGCTGAACGCGATCTGAGGGCCCTGGACCGTCTTGGGGACATGATACCGCAGGGATCGTGTCCCCTCGACTTGCAGGATCCGGGACCTGGACAGGGGACACGATCCCTTCGGTATCATGTCCCCCGGCGGGGCCTCATCCGCGTTCCGAAGCGCCTACCCCTCGCGGTCCTTCAGTTCCTGGGGGGTGTCGATGTCGGTGAGGACGCCGGGGTCGTCGGTGGGGACGAGGGCGAGGCGGTCGCCGAGGCCTTTCAGCACCTCGCGTGCGCCCTCATCGCCGGTCAGGCCCGCCAGCAACGGGAAGAGGGCCGCGCAGAACAGCACCGGATGGCCGCGACGCCCGCCGCAGACCGGCGCCGCCGCCAGCGCGCCGGCCTCCAGCGCCTGGGCCAGCGGCGCCAGCACCGAGGCGGGCACGTCCGGCATGTCGCCCAGGAACAGGTAGGCCCCCGAGGCGTCGGCCGGCAGGGCGGCGATGGCCGCGCGCAACGTCGCCGACAGGCCCTGGGCGTGTTCGGGAGCGTAGATCAGGCGCAGTCGGGGCGTCTGGCCGCGCGGCTCGGCGAAGGCCGCGGCGACGCGCTCCACATCCCCGTCGGCGCCGGTGGCCACGGTCACCGTCCGCGCGGGCGAGGCGAAGGCGGCGGCGAGCGCCCCGTCGATCAGGAAGCCGCCGCGCCAGGGGGCGGTCAGCTTGGCCCCGCCGAAGCGGCTCCCAGAGCCGCCGGCCAGGACGATCGCCTCCAGCCGCCGCGTCACATCGCCGGTCCCCGCGGAACCCTGGCCCCCTGTCGTCACGGTGGAAAGCCTCCTATGTTGCGCCCGTCATGACGCCCTACGACACCGCAGCCGAGGCCGCGCGCGAAACGAAAGCGCTCGAAAAGCCGCTGACGGACGGCTTCGGCCGCACCGTGACCTACTTGCGCGTCTCCGTCACGGACCGCTGCGACCTGCGCTGCGTCTATTGCATGAGCGAGCACATGCGCTTCCTGCCCAAGGCGCAGGTGCTGACGCTCGAAGAGCTCGACCGCGTCTCCACCGCCTTCATCGGCCTGGGCGTGAAGAAGCTGCGCCTGACCGGCGGCGAGCCCCTGGTGCGCAAGGGCTTCATGACCCTGGTCGAGGGCCTGTCGCGCCACCTGAAGAGCGGCGCCCTTTCCGAGCTGGTGCTGACCACCAACGGCACGCAGCTTTCCGTGTTCGCCAAGGATCTGGCCCGCTGTGGCGTGAAGCGCATCAACGTCTCGGTCGACACCCTGAAGCCGGACCTCTTCAAGACCCTGACCCGCGGCGGCGACCTCGCCCAGGTGCTCGGCGGGATCGAGGCGGCCCAGGCAGCCGGCATCCGGGTGAAGATCAACGCCGTCGCCCTCGCCCGCGACAACGCCGAGGAGATCCCGGCCCTGGTGCAGTGGGCGCACGGGCGCGGCATGGACATGACCCTCATCGAGACCATGCCCATGGGCGAGATCGACGAGGACCGCACGGATCAGTTCCTGTCGCTGACCAAGGTGCGCGACGAGCTGGCCAGCTACTGGACCCTGAACGACATCCCGCTGAACACCGGCGGGCCGGCGCGCTACGTCGAGATCGCCGAGACCGGCGGGCGGCTGGGGTTCATCACCCCGCTGACGCACAATTTCTGCGAGGGCTGCAACCGCGTGCGCCTGACCTGCACCGGGACCCTGCACACCTGCCTCGGCCAGGACGACGCCACCGACCTGCGCGCGATCCTCAGGGCCGGCGGCTCGGACGCCGACCTGGTCGCCGCGATCCGCGGCGGCATCGACGCCAAGCCCAAGGGGCACGACTTCCAGATCGGCCGCGGCGCCGCGCCCTCGGTCGCGCGGCACATGTCGACGACGGGCGGCTGAGGACCATGGCGCGGGTGCTGCTGTTCGGACGCCTGGCGGACATCGCCGGCTGGCGCGAGAAGCTGATCGAGCCGGCGCCGGAGCGCCTGTCGGCGCTGAAGGCCCTGATCGGGGCCGGCGACGCCCTGCTGGCCGAGGCCCTGGCCGGACCCGGCGTCCAGGCGGCGGTGGACCGGGTGCTGGTGCGCGGCGACGCGGTGCTGGCGGCCGGGGCCGAGGTCGCCTTCATGCCGCCGATGAGCGGCGGATGATCCGCCTCACCGACCAGCCGTTCGAGCCGGGGGCCGAACTGGCCGCCTTCTGCGCCGGCCGCAGCGAGACCGGGGCGGTGGCGAGCTTCGTCGGCCTCGCCCGCGGCGAGGCGGGCGCGGCGACGGCCCTGGAGCTGGAGGCCTATCCGGGCTTCACCGAGGCCGAGATCGGGGCCATCGCCGAGGCCGCCGCCGAGCGCTGGGCCTTGCAGGACTATGCCGTGACCCACCGCACCGGCCGCATCGCCCCCGGCGAGGCCATCGTCTTCGTCGCCTGCGCCTCGGCCCACCGCCGCGCGGCGTTCGAAGCCTGCGACCACCTGATGGACTACCTGAAGTCCCGCGCCCCGTTCTGGAAGAAGGAGCACGGCCCCGGCGGAGAGCGCTGGGTCGAGCCCACCGCCCAGGACCACGCCGACGCCCGGCGCTGGGACGAAGCCCCGGAGACCACATGAACGCGCTCACCCCCGGCGGGAAGATCGACGAGGCCCTGCCGCTCAAGCCCGTGCGAATCGCCGTGCTGACCGTCTCGGACACCCGCGACGAGTCGAACGACACCTCCGGCCAGCTCCTGGCCGACCGCATCACCGGGGCCGGGCACACGCTGGCGGCCCGCGCCATCGTCAGGGACGACGTCGAGCGGATCCGCCGCCAGGTGAAGGCCTGGACCACGTCCGGCGACATCGACGCCATCATCACCACCGGCGGCACCGGCATCACCGGCCGCGACGTCACCCCCGAGGCCATCGAGCCGCTGCTCGACAAGCGCATCGAGGGCTTCTCGGTGATCTTCCACCTGGTCAGCTACCAGTCGGTGGGCCTGTCGACCCTGCAGTCGCGGGCGCTGGCCGGGATCGTCGACGGGGTGTTCGTGTTCTGCCTGCCCGGCTCGAACGGCGCCTGCCGCGACGGCTGGGACAAGGTGATCGCCGCCCAGCTGGACAGCCGCCACGGCCCCTGCAACATGGTCGAACTGATGCCGCGGCTGATGGAGCGGTAGGGAGCGTAGGGCGGTCGGCTGAACCGAAAGCGCCGCCGGAGGGATTAGTCACGGCCTAGGTTCGGGGCGCGGGGGCGCATCGACGGAAGGGAGACCGTGATGGGCTTCGTGGGAACCGCGCCCAACCTGCAGGACATGACCGACAAGACGTCGGTGGCCCTGCGCAAGGGGACGCGCACGCCGAGCATCGTCGACGCGGCGGTGCTGCACCAGACCTCTTACACCCGCGGCTCGACGCCGAACCTGTACCTGACCGTCAACGCCCACTTCGTGGTGCTGCCGGACGGGCTGATCCTGCAGCTGCATCCGATCACCTCGCTGCTGTGGGCGTCGAACGCCTTCAACGACGTCGGCATCGCCATCGAGTTCGTCGGCAACTTCGCCACCGAGCGGGGCGTCTGGTGGCGGCCGAACGAGTACGGCAGGCACACCCCGACCGCGGCCCAGATCCAGTCGGGCCGCGACCTGTTGCGCCACCTCGCCAACAGCGCCGGGATCGAGTTCGTCTTCGCCCACCGCCAAGGCTACGTCTCCGACGCGCGCCTCAACGGGCCGGACCCGTTCCGTTCGGAGCTGCGCCAGGGCTCGGTCTCCAGCCCCCAGGTCAACGAACGCTCCAACTGCCCGGGGCCGGACATCTGGTTCGGCGTCGGCGAATGGGGCCTTTCCAACCTCCAGCTCAGCGACGGCGGCCCCGGCTACAAGCTCGCCGACGGCGACCCCATCCCCGACGCCTGGCGCAAACAGCGGGTGAATTGAGGGGGACGCGGCACGCTGCTCCAACTCTTCCCCCTTTTGGGGGAAGTGTCGCCAATGCTTCGCGCAGCGAAGCGGGCGACTAAGGGGGAAGTGTCCCTCGCGAACTCTGTGCCAACGGAGAGGCCTCAACCGACTTCCCCCTTCGTCTGCCGTCCGCTTCGCGGACATTGCAGACACTTCCCCCACATGCGTGGGGGAAGAGTAGGCGCTGCTGACATCGGGGGACGTTCGCACCATCTAAAGCAGCCGCCAGTTGCGCCGGAGCCTTCCCCACGTGTCCCAGAGTCTCGCCGACGCCGAGGCCGCCGCGCCGTTCGACGGCCGCGATGTGGCCGCCCTGGTCGGCTGCAGCCTGATCTGGGGCTCGACCTGGTTCGCGATCACCTTCCAGCTCGGGGCCGTGCCGGCGGCGGTGTCGGTGGCCTACCGCTTCGCCCTGGCCGCGGCGATGCTGTTCGCGTGGCTCGCCGTGACGCGCCGGCCCGTGCGCCTGACGCGCGCCCAGCACCTCGCGACCTTCGCCCAGGGGGCCCTGATCTTCGGGATCAACTATCCGTTCGTGTACCTAGCCGAGGAGCGGCTGACCTCGGCAGTGGTGGCGGTGCTGTTCGCCGGCAGCGCGTTCGTGAACCTCCTGCTGTTCCGCATCGCCTTCGGGGCCCGCGCCTCGAAGGCGGCCTGGGCCGCGGCCGCGCTCGGCCTCGCCGGCGTCGGCCTGCTGTCGTTCGACCAGCTGAGCCGGGCGCACATGGACGGGCGCGCCCTGGCGGGCTTCGCCTTCGGCGTCGCCGCGGTGATCGCGGCCGGCGTCGGCAACGTCGCGGCCCGCAAGGCGCAGGCGCTTCACGCCGAGCTGGGCGCCAACACGGCCTGGGCCATGGCCTATGGCGCCGGCCTGCTGGCCCTCTTCGCGACGCTCGCCGGCCAGCGCTGGAGCTTCGACGCGCGTCCGGCCTACGTCCTCAGCCTCGCCTACCTGGCCCTGTTCGGCTCGGTGACGGCGTTCCTGCTCTACTTCGGCCTCGCCCGGCGGCGCGGCTATGTGCTGGCCGCCTACATCTCGGCGGTGACGCCGGTGATCGCCATGCTGATCTCGGCGGTGTTCGAGCACGCCCATTGGGGCCTGGAGGCCCTGGCCGGGATCGCCTGCGTCACCGTCGGCCAGGTGCTGCTGGTGCGGGCGCCGAAGGGCGCCTGAAAGCTGCGCGCGGTCGCCAGCGGCCTGCGAACCGTCGTAACATCGGCGGCGATGAGCAAGCTGACCCATATCGACGCCGAGGGCCGCGCCCGGATGGTCGACGTCTCCGGCAAGCCGGCCACGGCGCGCGAGGCGATCGCCGCTGGCCTGGTGCGGATGAGCCCCGCGACCCGCGAGCTCGCCCTCTCCGGCCAGGGCAAGAAGGGCGAGGTGCGGGCCGTGGCCGAGCTGGCCGGGGTCATGGCCGCCAAGCGCACCTCGGACCTGATCCCGCTGTGCCACCCCCTCGCCCTCTCCAAGGTCGAGGTGTCGGTCGAGCCGCACGAAGCGGGCCTGGCCGTGACCGCGCGGGTCAAGACCACCGGCCCGACCGGGGTCGAGATGGAGGCCCTGACCGCCGTCTCGGTGGCGTGCCTGACGATCTACGACATGCTGAAGGCGGCCGAGAAAGGCATGGTCATCGAGGCCGTGCGGCTCCTGGAGAAGACCGGCGGCGCCTCGGGCGAGTGGCGCGCGGCATGAGGCTGCTCGCCGTCGACGACGCCCGCGCGCGCATGCTGGCCGAGGTCGTGCGCACGCCGCCCGAGACCGTCCCCCTGGCCGACGCCCTCGGCCGGACCCTGGCCGAGACCGTCGCCGCCGACCGGCCGCAGCCGCCCTTCGCCGCCTCGGCCATGGACGGCTGGGCCGTCCGCGCCGCCGACGCGCCGGGCCGCCTGAGGATCATCGGCGAGAGCGCCGCCGGCCACGCCTTCGAAGGCTCGCTCCGCCCCGGCGAGGCGGCGCGCATCTTCACCGGCGCGGCCGTGCCCGAGGGCGCCGACGCGGTGGTGATCCAGGAGGACGCCCGCCGCGACGGCGACGTCGTCGAGGTTCCGGCGGTCGAAGGCCCGCGCCACATCCGCCCCGCGGGCCAGGACTTCAGGGCCGGCGACGTGCTGCTTCAGGCCGGCGACGTCCTCGACCCCTGGCGCCTGTCGCTGGCGGCGGCGGCCGGCCGCGCCGCCCTGAGCGTCGCCCGCCGGCCGCGCGTGGTCGTGCTCTCCACCGGCGAGGAGGTGGTCGAGCCGGGCGGGACGCCGGGGCCGTTCCAGATCTTCAACTCCGGGACCACCGCCCTCTCGGCCCTGCTCGCCCGCTGGGGCGCCGAGCCCGTGCCGCTGCGCCCCGTCGGCGATGACGAGACGGCGATCGCCGAGGCCGTGCGCGGGGCCGGCGGCGACCTCGTCGTCACCCTGGGCGGGGCCTCGGTCGGCGACCACGACCTGGTCAAGCCGGCGCTCGCGCGCCTCGGCCTCGCGCTCAAGGTCGAGAGCATCGCCGTGCGGCCGGGCAAGCCGACCTGGTTCGGGACCCTGGCCGACGGCCGCCGCGTGCTCGGGCTGCCCGGCAACCCGGCCTCGGCCCTGGTCTGCGCCGAGCTGTTCCTGAAGCCGCTGCTGAAGACGATGCTGGGGGCCGACGCCGCCGTGCGCACCGTCGCGGCCCGCGCCGCCCAGCCGCTCGCCGCCAACGGCCCGCGCGAACACTGGATGCGCGCGCGCCTGGGCCACGCGGCCGACGGCGCCCTGACCGTCGAGCCGTTCCGCGATCAGGACTCGTCGCTGGTGACCGTGTTCGCGAAGGCCGACGCGCTGCTGAGGCGCCCGCCGGGCGCCCCGGCCGCCGCCGCGGGCGATCCGGTCGAGGTGCTGCCGCTGGCGCGCGCATAGCGCAGGGCGATGATCTCGCCGAGCACGGCGATGGCCACCTCCCAGGGGGCCTTGCCGCCGATGTCGAGGCCGATCGGCGCGTGCAGCCGCTCGACGTCGCGGTCGGCGACGCCCGCCGCCTGCAGCGCCGCCTTGCGGTCGCCCACGCGCCGCCGGGCCCCCAGGGCGCCGACGTAGAAGGCTTTCGAGGGCAGGGCCACGGCCAGGGCCGCGTGGTCGAGCTCGGCGTCGTGCGTCGCCACCGCCACCGCCGTCCACGGGTCGAGGCCGATCGCCGCCAGGGCCTCGGCCGGCTCGGCGCGGCTGTAGGCGAAGCCCGGCAGGGGCGGCGGCGCCTCGGGCCCCTTCGGCCGCACCAGGGTCGTCTCGCAGCCCGCCTGGGCGCCGAGGGTGGCCACCGCCAGCGCCGTGGGGTCGGAGCCGAGGACGATCAGCCGCGGCACGGGGTCGTAGCGGCGCTCGAACGCCCCCGGCCACGGCAGGGGCGGCGCGTCGGCCGGGCCGCAGCGGCGGGTCTCGCCGTCGCTGAGCCAGAGGGCGGGGACGCGCCGGCGCTCGAGGTCGAGCAGGGCCGTCGCCGCGGCGTCGCCTGGCGTGATCCGCTCCAGCAGGATCTCGATGCGCGCACCGCACAGCAGGCGGATGTCCGGCCAGGGGCTGCCCTCGCCGTAGACCAGGCGCTTCGGGGCGCCCGTTTCGAGCACCTCCATCGCGTGGCCCGCGACGTCGCTCTCCAGGCAGCCGCCGGACAGGAACCCCGAGACCACGCCGTCGGCGACGACCATCTGCGTGCCCACGGGCCGGGGGCCGCCGCCGCCGAGACCGGTGATGGTGGCGAGGGCGGCGCTCTTGCCGGCGTCCAGGGCTTGTCGGAGGGCGGGCCGGGCGTCGTCGGCGAAACCGAACAGCGGCCATTCCGGGAGGCTGGGGGTCATCCGGCCCAGATTAACGACCCGGAAAGCCTCTAGAAACCGGTTCTTTAGGGTCTGGCTGATACGACCAGCCGCGAGTCGTACACGGCGTCCAGACGGAATCTTCGCTTTTGCCGCATCCTCTGATCTCTCGCCTTGGCATCGGGACCGCGCAGTTCAGCCTCGACGGCGGCGCGTCCGGCCGGGGCCGGCCGGCCGAGGCCGAGGTGCGCGACATGCTGTCCATCGCCGCCCGCTCGGGCCTGGCGGTGCTCGACGCGGGCGCCGCGTCCGGCCACACCGAGGCCGTGCTGGGGGGGCTGATCCCGCGGCCGTCCCCCTTGCGCATCGTGATCAAGGCCCCGCGCGGCGACCGTGGCCCCGACCATGCCGAGGCCGAAGCCCGAGCCGCCCTGGCGCGCCTGGGCGTGACGGGCGCCGACGCCATCATCGTGCAGTGCGCCGGCGACCTCTTCGCCCCCTGGGGCCAGGCCTACTGGGAGCGCCTGCTGGCGCTGCGCGACGCGGGCCTGTTCCGCAAGGTCGGCGTCTCGGCCTACGCCTCGGACGACCCCGTCGGCCTCGCCCGCCGCTTCCGCCCTGACATCCTCCAGGCCCCGGCCTCCCTGCTCGACCAGCGCCTGCTGGTGGACGGCAGCCTGGAGAGCGTGAAGGGCCTCGGCGTCGAGGTGCAGCTGCGCTCGATCTTCCTGAACGGCCTTCTGTTCCTGCCGCCCGACCGGGTGCCCAGCCAGTACCAGGGCGCCGCCGCGCGCCTCAGCCGCGCGCGCCGCATGATCGCCGAGGGCCGCAGCGACCCGCTGCAGGCGGCCCTGGGCTTCGCCCTGTCGCGCCCGGAAGCCGACGTGGTCATCGTCGGCGCCGCCACGGCCGCCGAGCTGCAGGCGGTGATCGCCGCCGCGGCCAGCCCGCCGCCCGATCTCGACTGGGACGAGATGGCCCTGGAAGACGCCAGCGTCGTCGACCCCTGGCCGGCGTCGGCGTCCGCGGCCTGACCGCCGCCCTTCGCCCCTTCCACCTCCAGCCTCCGAAGCGGCTATAGTGCCCGCGAAGGAGGAGCCGCGCCCATGACGCTGGAGGAGATGCGCCAGATCGTGCTGTCGTTTCCCGGGGCCGAGGAGGGCATGAGCCACGGCCAGCCCGCCTTCCTCGTGAACAGGAAGTTCTTCACCCGCCTGCGCCGCGACGACGCCAGCCTGGTGCTGATGGAGGTCTCGTTCGACGAGCGCGAGATGCTGATGGAGGCCGAGCCGCAGACCTTCCACATCACGGCGCACTACAAGGACTATCCCTCGGTGCTGGCGCGCCTCGAGCACCTGCACCCCGGCTCGTTCCGCAACTTCCTCGAACGCCGCTGGCGCAAGATCGCGCCCAAGAAGGCGGTCAAGGACTGGGACGCCGAACGCGGCTAGTCGGGACCGCGATGGCGCGCCCCGCGCGCCGTCAATTTGAACCACGAACCACACGAACCACACGAACGCGCCGCACTTGGCCTGACCGCCGGCGCGTCCACGGACCTGTTCGTGTGGTTCGTGTGGTTCGTGGTCAATTCAAATGCAGCCTCGCCGCGTCCGGGGAGCTGGACGTAGGCCCCCGCCAGCGTGCGAGCGCTCTTTTGGAACCACGAAAGGACACGAAACACACAAAAAGGCTCAAGGTCGCGGCGCGCCGGAGGGCGCGGTCCCCTTTCGTGTGTTTTCGTGTCTTTCGTGGTTCAAACTTGACGGCTTCGCCGCCTCACCGAGGCCGGGGATCCGCGTCAGAACTCGTCGTGGATCATGGCGTTGAACTGGCTCAGGATCTCGCTGACGCGCTCCTCCTCGGGGAGCTGGTCGAAGTCGGAGGGGGCGGGTTCGGTCACGGCCGTGTCGGCCACCGTCAGGCGGGCGATGACGAGGCCGCCGCGCACCAGCACCAGCTCCTCGCCGGGCTCCAGCTTCGAGAGGGCGGCGGCCACGCGCGGCGGCAGGTCGTCGAGGTCGAGCTGGCTCACGAGGCGGCCTCGTCCAGTTCGCGCGCCTCTTCGGGCAGCATGATCGGCACCCCGTCGCGGATCGGGTAGGCCAGGCGGGCGCCGCGGCTGATCAGCTCGCCCTTCTCGCGGTCGTACTCCAGCGGCCCGCGGGTGACGGGGCAGACCAGGATCTCGAGCAGGCGGGGGTCGATCTCGGGGGCGGCGCTCATGGCCTAGCCTCTACTGCAAGGACGGCGGCTCGTCATCGTCGTCGGTGGCGTCGAGGATGGAGTCGATCTCCAGCAGGGCCGCCAGCGCCGCGCGCCGCTCCTCCAGGCCCGGCGCCTCCAGCAGCGCCTGCTTCTCTGCGACGTCGAACGGCAGGGCCATGCACAGGCTGTTGATCAGGGCCGGCGCCGGGGCGGCGTTGACCGCGTCCCACTCGATGCCGAGGCCGCGGTGGTCGAGGTAGCGGCGCAGCACGGTCAGGAACGGCGCCCGCTCGAACTCGACGTCGCCGTCCTCGGCCAGGTCCGCCTCGAAGCAGCCGTAGCTCGCCTTCACCTGGCGATAGGGCGTCGGCGTCGGCAGCTCCTCGCCGACCTCGAAGCGGCAGACGCCGGTCAGGGTGATCAGGTAGCGGCCGTCGCCGGTCTCGGCGTAGCTGGTGATCCGCCCCGCGCAACCGACCCGCGCCAGGCGCGGGCGGGCGCGGTCGCCGCCGGCCTTGGTCTGCACCATGCCGATCAGGCGGTCGCCGGCCATCACGTCGTCGACCATGTTCAGGTAGCGCGGCTCGAAGATCTGCAGCGGCAGGGTCGCCCCCGGCAGCAGCAGGGCGCCGTCGAGGGGGAACACCGGGATCACCTGCGGCAGGTCCGCGATCTTCCGATATCCGCCGGCGACCATGGCGCCTCTCCCTTGAGCCGAGGGGGTGGATGGGTTGAGCGTTACGAGAACAGGATCGCCGACAGCCGCCGGCGCCCCTGCCTGGTGATGTCCGACGTCTGGCCGGCGGCTTCGAACACCGTCAGCAGCTGCTTGCGCGCCGCGCCGTCGTTCCACTCGCGGTCGGCCTCGAGGATCATCAGCAGCTGGTCGACCGCGCCCTGGAAATCGCCGCGGCCGGCGAGCGCCTTGGCGAACTCCAGCCGCGCCTCGTGGTCGGCCGGGTCGCGCGCCAGGCGCTGCTCGGCCTCAGAGGTCTCCGCCGGCGCGTGCTCGGCCAGCTTCAGCGCCGCGCGGACGCTGTCGAGGTCGGCGTTGCGCGCGCCCTCCGGGGCCATGGCCACGACCTCGCGGGCGTGCTCGACGTCGCCGCCGTCGAGGTAGCAGCGGGCGAGGCCGCCGATGGCCGTCAGGTTGTCCGGCTCCATCTGCAGCGCCTGGGCGTAGGCCTGGGCCGCGCCGCCGACGTCGCCGACCTCCAGCGACTCCTTGGCCATGGCGATCAGGTTGTCGATGTCGCTGGGCGCGGCCGGGCCGGCCAGGCGGTCGATGAAGGCCTTCAGCTGGCTCTCGGGCACCGCGCCCATGAAACCGTCCACCGGGCGGCCGTCCTTGAAGGCATAGACCGTCGGGATCGACTGCACGCGCAGCTGGCCGGCGTAGGCGGGGTTCTTGTCGATGTCGATCTTGACCAGCTTGACCGCGCCCTTGGCGGCCAGCACGGCGCGCTCCAGCGCCGGGCCCAGCGTCTTGCACGGGCCGCACCAGGTGGCCCAGAAATCGACGATCACGGGCTGCTCGCGCGAGGCCTCGACGACGTCGGCCATGAAGGAGGCGTCGGAGCCGTCCTTGATGAGATCGCCTGCGGGCTTGGCGGCGGATTCGCCGATCAGGGACATGGGCCCTCCCAACGCTTGTTCGGAACGGCCCCTAAGATGGTCCCGACACCCGCGCCATGCAACGCACGGCGTCGCCTCAAGGTTCGACCAGCTGGCCGAAATCCACGATCTGGGGCGTGATCTCCAGCGCGGCCAGGAACTTGCGGAAGCCGGCCTGGCTGAGGGCGGTGGTGGCGGTGTTGGTCAGGGGGTGGAAATTCACCGGATCGGCCGCCGCCAGGGCCGCGTCGAGCACGAACCGCACCCCGTGGCTCAGGTCGTTGATCAGGCCGAGCGCGGTCACCGAGCCGGGGGTGACGCCCAGGGTCTCCAGCATGAGCCGCTCGTTGCCGAACGACAGCCGCGCCGAGCCGATCACGGCCGGCAGGCGCTTCAGGTCGATCCTCGTCTCGCCGAGGGCCGAGACCAGCCACAGCTGGTCCTTGGCGTCCTTCAGGAACAGGTTCTTGGTGTGGCCGCCGGGCAGCTGCGCCTTGATCTCGGCGCCCTCCCCGACCGTGAACACCGCCTCGTGCTCGAGCGTCCGGTGCTCGATCCCGTGGGCGTCGAGAAAGGCGAAAAGCTCGTCGCGCGTCTTCATGGGTTCGCCTCTAGCGGGCGAGGCGTCGAGGGAAAAGGGCTGGCGATCGAGAAGCGGCCAGTCAGCTTTTTGGACCACGAAGCACACCAAGCACACGAAGGGGTCCGGGTAGCGGCGCGCAGCGCGATCCTTTCGAGGTTCCGCAGGCTGAAGCCTGGGCACTTTAACGCAGAGGACGCAGAGAAGGCGCGGAGGTCGCGGAGGCTCTGAGCCCCTCTGCGTTCTCTGCGCCTTCTCTGCGATCTCTGCGTTAAAATACGGCCTCGCCTTCGGCGCGGCGTTCCGGGCTGAACACGCCCCCTTCGTGTGCTTCGTGTGCTTCGTGGTCCAGACAGAGCGGCGTCGCCGCCCTGGTCGCCCGCCGATTGGCCGTTCCCTTGCCGCCGCCCCTTGGCCTAGACGTGAAGCACGCAACGACGAGACCACCGCCCATGAAGCTCGAAGCCTTCCCCACCAGCGCCCGCCCGCCGGAGATCGTGCCGGGGCGCCCGCAGCGGGCGTGGATGGACAAGTTCTTCGACCGCCACCCCTACCGCTGCCTGCCGCTCTCCATGGCCAATTCCTCGGGCTGGGAGGTGCTGTGCCCGGTGGGCTTCACCGCCACCTGGAACGGCGGCATCCAGGGCAGCGACCTGACCATCCGCCCCGACCACCCGTTCCCGGACTTCGAGGACTTCGCCAAGAGCCACTTCACCCACGGCGTCCTGACCCTGCACACCCAGTACCTGTTCCGCACGCCGGAGGGCTGGTCGATGTGGGTCAAGGGGCCGCCCAACCACGTGAAGGACGGCATCCAGCCGCTGGAGGGCCTGGTCGAGACCGACTGGCTGCCCTTCCCCTTCACCATGAACTGGATCTTCACCCGCCCGGGCAGCGTCCACTTCGCCAAGGGCGAGCCGTTCTGCTTCCTGACCCTCGTCGAGGACAAGAAGCTGGAGGACTTCGAGCTGGTGCAGAGGAACCTCGAGCGCGACCCCGAGCTGCTCGGCCAGTACGAGGCCTGGCGCAAGCAGCGCGAGACGTTCAACAACCGCCTCTACAAGCGCGACCCGAACGCGGTGAAGGAAGCCTGGCAGCGGTTCTACTTCCGCGGCGAACTCCCCGACGACACCGGCGAGGCCCCCGCCGCCCACACCAACAAGCGCCGCCTGAAGCCCCTGAAGCTGGGGTTCTGACCGGCGTCAGAGACTCATCGCGCCCCCCCTTGCCAAGCCCGAACGCCTCTGCGATAAGCCGCCTCCCGATCGGGCGGCGGCCTTCAAGGAGGCCTTAAGTCCAGGAGCGCGGGCGTAGCTCAGGGGTAGAGCACAACCTTGCCAAGGTTGGGGTCGTGAGTTCGAATCTCATCGCCCGCTCCAAATTCGGGGACCTCCCAATCTGAAGACCGACGGGGCTCGCCAGCCCCGGAAGCGATGCATCGCGGCGGCGCCGCGCGAAGACGACTAGCCCAATGCGGCCTCGGGGGCGCACATTCGGTCTGCGGAGACGGGTGTCGGGGGTTGCGATGACCGGCAAGGCGACGGGGCGACCGCGCGAGCCGCAGGGCGCGGCGCAGGCGATGGACGGCGCTCGCCGTCGCAGAGCCGCCCTGCTCACTGTGGCGGTCATCCTGGCGGCCGGCGCCGCCGCCTCGCAGCCGGGGCCCGCCGGCGACGGCGGCGACGTACTGCGCACGCTCGACGCCCAGTTCCAGGTCGCCCTGATCCGCGAGCGGCGGTTGGCGGACAATCGGGAACTCCGCATCCTGACCGCCGGAGAAGCCCGGCTGAAGCAGGCCCACGCCGCGCTCGCGGCCGCACGCGGCGATGCCCGGCAGGCGCGGGCTGAACTGCGTGCGGCGCGGGACGCGTTCGCGCGCCAAGTCGAACAGATCGCTCAGCGGGACGCCGAGATACAGGCTCAGACCCGGGCCTACCGGCAGCAGGTCGAGGACCTGACCCGCACCGCCGATCCGGAGTTGGCGGCGGCGGTGAACGCCTACGCCGACGGCGATCGGGTGGCGGCCTTTCCCGTCATCGAGCGGGTGTTGCTGGCGCAGAACAGGGCGGCCGAGGCCGGGGTGGCGGCGCGGAACGCCGAACGTCTGCGCCAGATCGCCACCTTTACACTCGACATGGCCGAACGCGGCGAGAAGACCCGGCTCGACGCCATCAATGCATGGTTGGCCGCGCAGCAGCTGGCGCCAACGGCGGAGGCCTGGCTGACACTGGTGCAGCTGCAGGTCGACGCCGGCGATCTTGCGGCCGCCGAGAGCGCCGCCCGCAGCGCCCTGACCCTGGCCGAGGACGACCTGACTCGCGGCCGGGCGACCTTCGAACTGGGCGTGGTCCAGGCCCGCGCGGGCGACCTTCAACAAGCCCTGGCGACCTACCAGAAGGCGCTGGAGATCGTCCGCCCCTTGGCCGCAGGCAGCGACGTCGCCAAGTTCCTGCTCGGCGGCATCTACGACAACCTGGCCTTGGTCGAGGACCTTTCAGGCGACGCCGAACGCTCGGCCTTCTACCGGGGCGAGCTCACGCGGCTGAGGAACGCCGCGTGGCGGACGTGGGCCGCCAGCCACCGGGACCCCCTGCTCGTCGGCGCCCAGGAGGAGGCCGAGGCCGCGATCGGCCGCAAGGCCTGGCCGACCGCCGAGGCGGCTGCGACGCGCGCCCTGGCGCTGGTGCGGCATTCGCAGGCTTGGCGCGACGGCGATGGGCCGAGCCGGGCGCGCCTGGAGATCGAAACGCTGACCTTGCTGGCGCGCGTGCGAGTGGGGGCGTTCCAGGCGGGGCCGAGCGTCGCCGGGGCCGAAACCGCCCACGCCGCCCTGGTTGAGTTGGCGGCCGCGCGGCGCACGGCGGCCTCGCAACATCGCCTGGTCGGGGACAACTATGACGCCGTGACCGACGCACTGCTCGGGGTCAGTGCGTTCGACATCTCTATTTCGCGGCTCGACGAGGCGCGCGCCTACGCCGAGGAAGCCATCGGCGGCCTCGACGGACGTGGGGCCGAACAGGGCCAGGACAACTACGCCAAGCTGAAGCTGGTGCAGGCTCTGATGCTCTCGGCCCGGGCCAGTGTCGAGCTCGCCTCGGCCGCCGCCGACCCGGCCGCGAAGGCGGCGGCGGCGGCGCAGGCGCGGCCGCCGATCGACCGCGCCCTGGGCATGGTGCGCACCTTCGAGCGCCGCTTCGGCCGCCTGGAGATTGCCGAACGGGCGGAGCAGACGCTGCTGCAGCTGAGCGCTCGCGCCTTTTTCCACGCCGGCGACAGGGCCGGCGCCGTGCGGGACCAGGAGACAGCGCTGGAGATCGCCACGCGGCTGTCGTCAAAGCACCCCGCCAACAGCGAGCTTCGCGACGCCTATTGGTATGCCCTGTGGGCCAGGGCGATGGTCGCCGACACGCCGGCGGCGTGGACGTCGGCGGCGCAGGTGCTGCTGCCGCAGGGGCCGACCATGGCGCCGCAATGGGCGAGCGTGCTGTCGTCGATCCGCGCCCACGTCGAGCCGGCGGCCAGCCAGACTCCCGGACGGTAGCGCCTTTTCCCTAGCCGCACCGCTCGCGAAGCGCCCGCTCCTGCAGGCGGCAAATGGCGCGGTAGTCCGCGGCGCAGAGATAGCCGCCAGCGACATGGCGGCAGTCGTAGTCGGCGATCGACACGTCGGCGCCTTCCAGGCGCTGATAGGGGTCGGCGGTGGCGCAAAGTTCAAGGGCGTCGCGCCGCGCGCGATCAGCCGCTTCCGCCTGGGACGCCGCGACGCTCGGCATGGCTGTATCGCCCTGGCGCACATAGCCGACCAGCGGCCGCGCCGCCGGCGACCAGCCCGGCGCCCGGTCGAGGCGGCGGGCTGTGAGGAGGGCGGCGGCCCTC
>DASZQQ010000175.1:0-2507 GCA_035549595.1 Caulobacteraceae bacterium | reverse complement strand
GGGGGGTTGGCCGGCGCCACGACCGCGTCGCCGGCGATCGGCGCCAGAAGCGGCGGCCCCGCGGGCGGCGGCGCCGTGACAAGCTCCAGGGACTGGCCGTGGTCGACCTGGCAACCGATGTCGCCGCGCCAGACGGCCCGGCTCGACCTGAAGAGCCCGAACCGGGCGGTGACCTCGCGCCGCGTCCGGTCGACCGACCAGCGGACCATCGACCCGACCGGGGCGATGCGCCCGGCCACGGCCTCGCGGTAGTAGGCCCTGGGCTCCAGGCCGCCGACGAACACCGCCGAGCAGAGCTCGTGCGCGGCGTAGTGGGTCGGCACGCCGGGCGCGCGCGACAGCGGGGCGCACGCGCCCAGGGAGGCCCCGCCG
Source organism: Caulobacteraceae bacterium (assembly GCA_035549595.1). Taxonomy (GTDB): domain Bacteria; phylum Pseudomonadota; class Alphaproteobacteria; order Caulobacterales; family Caulobacteraceae; genus Acaudatibacter. Next base: position 2,135 of record DASZQQ010000175.1, on the reverse strand, counting down.
GCCAGGGCGGCGGCCAGCGCGGGGACGAGCAGGGACGGACGGGACATGCGGGAACTCCGGCGTCGCCGCGACGGCTGCGGCGGCCGGACCTCAGGCCCGGATCGCGGTCCGCTTCTCGCCGGTTTTGGAAATCGGCGAGCCGTGCTCGAAGTCGGCGAGGGCCGCGCGGCGGTATTCGGTCGGCGTCCGGCCGGTCCCGGCCTTGAAGGCGCGGTTGAAGGGGCCGAGCGAGCCGAACCCCGCGTCGATGGCGATGGTCAGCACCGGCACCTCGGCCTGGGCCGGGTCGGCGAGCGCCGCCTTGGCCTCGTCCAGGCGGTAGCCGTTGACGAAGGCGGCGAAGTTGCGGTGTCCGAGCCCCCGGTTCACCAGCCGGCGCAGGCGATGCTCGGGGACGTCCAGGCTGGCCGCAAGGCGACCGATGGTCAGGCCCTCCTCGCGATAGGCGCGCTCGGCGCCCATGCGCCGCTCCAGGGCTGCGAGCAGGGTCCGGTCGGCCGCGTCCAGGGCCGGCGGGGGGCCGGCGGGCTCGGGCCGCGGCCGGGCGCCGAAGAGGTCGTCGCGGTCGTCGACCTGCATCAGGGCCACCGCGACCACGGCGGCGATGGCGAACAGGGCGAGGGCCGAGGCCAGGCTGCCGGCCGGCGGCGTCGGCCCGGCCGCCAGGCGCGAACCGGCCATCACGAGGCTGTGCCCCGAGGCGGCGGCGACGACGAAGAGGCGCAAGGCCCGCCGGCGCTCGACCAGGTCCCCGCGCCACGACGTCAGGGCCTGGACTGCGGCCAGGGCGGCGAAGCCGATCGCCTGCAGCGACAGCGGCAGGTCGAGCCACCGCGCGACGGCCGGGGGAAGGACGAAGGCGTGCAGGACGGCCGCCGCCACGACCGCGGCCCACACGGCGCCGTGCCCGGGCCTGAGGCGGAAGCCGTCGTCGAACACCGCCAGGGCGAACAGCCACAGCACCACGTTGTTCCCGCTCGCGAGCGCCAGCACCGGCGCGGTCCAGGGCCCGAAGGCGGCGTGCACCTGGGCCGCTGCGCACAGGGCGTAGGCCCCCGAGCCGAGAGCGAAGACCACGCCCAGCCGCGCCGCGGCGCTGCGACCGACGTCGCGGACCAGGAGGCCCGCCACCAGCAGCAGCAGGCTCGCCGCGCCGCCGCGCAGCAGCAGGTCGGCGGTGGCGAGCGGCGCGGACATCGCCCCTATCTGGCGCCGCCGTAGCGGCCGAACCAGGCCAGGATCGCGGCGGTCTTGGCGGCCGACTGCGAGGGGCGGTCGGCGAGGCCTTCGTGCGAGGCGCCGGGGACCTTGATCAGCGCCGTCGGCACGCCGCGCAGCTGCAGGGCCTGGTAGTACTGCTCGGCCTCGCTGGGCGGGGTGCGGAAGTCCTCCGAGCCGACGACCACCAACGTGGGCGTGGTGACGTTGCCGACCAGGGAGATCGGCGAGCGGCTCCAGTAGGCCATGGGATCCTCCCACGGCATCTTGCCGAACCAGTAGCGGGCCATGAACGAATAGCCGTCGACGGTCAGCACCTCGCTGGCCCAGTCGATCACCGGCTTCTGCGCCGCGGCGGCGGCGAAGCGCCCGGTCTTGCCGACGATCCAGGCGGTCAGCACGCCGCCGCCCGACCCGCCGGTGACGTAGAGCCGGTGCTCGTCGACGAAGCCCCTGGCGATCGCCGCGTCGACCACGCTCATCAGGTCGTCGTAGTCGTGGCTGGGATAGTTGCGGTCGATGGTGTTGGCGAAGGCGTCGCCATACGAGGTCGAGCCGCGCGGGTTGGCGTAGACCACCACATAGCCGGCCGCGGCGTAGAGCTGGTCGTCGGACGAGAAGCTGGGACCGTAGCTGGCGAACGGGCCGCCGTGGATCTCCAGGATCAGCGGATACTTCTTGGCCGGATCGAAGCCGGGCGGCCTGACGATCCAGGCGTCGATCGGCTGATGGTCGAAGGACGAGACCGTCGGCAGCGGCTCGACGGCGGCGAGAACGCGGCCGGCGAAGAGGTCGCGGTTGAGGTCGGTCAGGCGCTGGACCTGGCCCTTGCGCGCCACCGCGATATCGGCCGGATGATCGGGCGCGCCGAGGGTGAAGGCGACGGTCCCGCCGCCGACGCTGAACGATCCGCCGGA
>DASZQQ010000174.1:0-2496 GCA_035549595.1 Caulobacteraceae bacterium | reverse complement strand
GAGGCGCTGGGCGCCTTCGTGCGCGCGCTCCGCGGCCTCGACGCCACGGACGCCCCCGCGCCGGGCCGGCACAATTTCGGCCGCGGCGAGCCGATCCGCGTGCGCGACGCGGTCACCCGGTCCGCCATCGCGAACCTCGCCGGCGAGATCGACGCCGGCACGGCGCTGAAGGTCTGGGACGAGGCGCTGGCGGCGCGAGACTGGGACGGCCCGCCCACCTGGCTGCACGGCGACCTCATGCCCGGCAACCTGATCGTCGCGGGCGGGCGCCTGGACGCGGTGATCGACTTCGGCGGCCTGGCGGCCGGCGATCCGGCCGTCGACCTCATGCCGGCCTGGGCGGTGTTCGAGGGACCGGCCCGCGACGCGTTCCGGGACGCGGCGGGCCTCGACGCAGCGGCCTGGTGGCGGGGCCGCGCCTGGGCCCTGCACGCCGGCGTCATGGCCCTGCCCTACTACCGCGACAGCCGCCCGTCCTTCGCCGCCTTCGCCCGGCGGATGATCGAGGCGGCGGTCGGCGCGGATTAGGCCGCGCGCGCCGCCTTCTTCGCCGGCTCCATGGCCACCGTGGCGCGGCGTTCGAGCTTGCCCCAGCCGACGCGGTAGCCGCGGATCGCGCTGACCACCGACTTGACCACCACATAGTACATCAGCTGGCGGTAGCCGAACCGCTGCACCGGCAGCCAGACCAGGTCGCGCCAGGGCGCGCGCCGTTCGAGCGCCATGCCGAGGGCGCCGGCCGAGAGGTCGAGGAAGATGAAGGCCGCCCAGTAGAACACCGCGCGCAGGAAGTCGTCGGGCGACCACTCCAGCGGGTGGTTGGTCTGGCCGTAGACGGCCCACACCAGGCTGGAGATGATGCCGAGGTCGACGAGCGGCGCGGCCACCGTCAGCACGATCTGGAACAGCCAGATCTGCGGCAGGGCGACGAAGCCCAGCACCGGGTGCTTCGGGTTGAAGAGCCCGCGGCGGTGCTTCCACAGGCACTGCAGGGTGCCGAACGACCAGCGGAAACGCTGCTTCAGGAGGCCCGACACCGTGTCCGGCGCCTCGGTGTAGGCGCGCGCCTCGCTGTCGAACTCGACGCGCCAGCCGGCCATCTGGCAGGCCAGGGTCAGGTCCTGGTCCTCGGCCAGGGTGTCGGCCGGATAGCCGCCCAGCTCGTCGAGACACTTTCGACGCCAGGCGCCGACGGCCCCCGGCACGACCGTGACCGCGCCCAGGGCGGCGAGCGCCCGCCGCTCCAGGTTCTGGGCGGTGACATATTCCAGCGCCTGCCAGCGGGTGACCACGTTCAGGCGGTTGCCGACGATGGCGTTGCCGGCCACGGCGCCGACCTTGGGGTTGGCGAACCAGCGCACCAGGCAGGGGATGGTGTCCGGCGGGAACTGGGTGTCGGCGTCGAGCGCCACGACCACCTCGCCGTGGGCGTGGGCCAGGCCCCGGTTCAGGGCCCGCGCCTTGCCGCCGTTCTCGAACGACAGAAGGGTCACCCGCGGCTCGCCCTTGAAGGCGTCGCGCACGACCTGGGCGGTGTTGTCCTTGGAGCCGTCGTCGAGGACCAGGACCTCGAGGTTCTTCCAGTGCGACGCCAGGATGCGGCTCACCGAGGCGGCGATCACGCGCTCCTCGTTGAAGCAGGGGATCAGCACGCTGACGAGGGGTCCGCTCTCGGGGTCGAGCATCGCCGGCGTGCGGCCGGGCGCCACCGCCCGGTGCCAGAGCGCCAGGCTGGCCATGAACGCCAGGCGCGCCAGGCCCAGCACGATGGCCACGACGAACAGGCCCTTCATGGCGATCGTGAGGTAGCGGAAGAAGCCGAAGCCGAGCCGGTCCAGCCACAGCTCCACCGGCGAGCGGCCGGCCGAGGGCATGGCCTGGTCGCGCGTCATCCCGGCCAGCTGGTCGACGGTGACGAACTTGTAGCCGCGGGCCTTCAGCTCGTCGATCAGCCCCGGAAGCGCCGCCACGGTCTTGGAGCGGTCGCCGCCGGCGTCGTGCAGCAGCACCACCTGGCCGCCGTGCGGGCCGGTGTCGCCGATGCGGTCGAGCACCCGAAGCGTGATCAGGTTGGCGTCCGGCAGGTGGCGCAGGTCCCAGTCGTCCGGATCGATGCGCAGGCCGACGTTCATGTAGCCGAGCTTCTGGGCCACCAGCAGGGTCGCCACCTCGGGCGGCGTCGACGGCTCGGCGTCGCCGAAGAACGGCGGCCGGAAGAGCCGCATCGAGCGCCCGGTCAGCACCTCGAACAGGCGCTGGGTGGTGTTCAGCTCCAGGTCCACCTGGGTGGTCTGGGTCTTGGAGATGTCCGGGTGCGTCCAGGAGTGGCCGCCCACCGTGTGCCCTTCGGCCACCTCGCGCTGCACGAGGCCGGGGGCGTTCTGCATGTTCTGGCCGATGACGAAGAAGGTCGCCGGCGCGTGCTTGGCCTTCAGGATGTCGAGGATCTTGGGCGTCCACGTGGGGTCCGGCCCGTCGTCGAAGGTGATGGCGACC
>DASZQQ010000173.1:0-1690 GCA_035549595.1 Caulobacteraceae bacterium | reverse complement strand
CCTGCAGGCCATGGGCAAGCATCACCTGATCCCGCTGAGCTGGGTCGACTATGTGGACGAGAAGGTCCACCTCAACCTCGATCGCGAGGAAACCGAGGAGCGCTGGAGCAAGGCCAACTAGAACGCGTCTCCTCTCCCCCTCGATGGGGGAGAGAGGCCGGGAGTGGGGGTGACCTGTCCGCCGCATTGCAGGCGCAACCGTCACCCCCAACCCTTACCCTTCCCCCATCGAGGGGGACGGGGATAGCTTCGCGGCATGGCCGCCCCGCTCATCGCGCTAGACAACATCGGCAAGTCGTTCGACGGCGGCCGTTCTTTCGCGCTCCGGGGCGTGAGCCTGGACATCGCCCAGGGCGAGTTCATCGCCCTGGTGGGCGGATCGGGCTCGGGCAAGACCACCACCCTCAAGACCATCAACCGCCTGATCGACCCCGACGAGGGCCAGGTGCGGCTCGACGGCCGGCCCGTCGAGGACCGTCCGGGGCCGGAGCTTCGGCGCGGGATCGGCTATGTTTTCCAGGGCATAGGCCTTTTTCCTCACCTCACGGTGGGCGAGAACATCGCCGTGACCCCGCGTCTGCTCGGCTGGAGAGACGCCGACATCGCCGCCCGCGTCGCAGAGCTCCTCGATCTCGTCGCCCTGCCGCGCGAGGTCGCGGGGCGCCGGCCATCCGCCCTCAGCGGCGGTCAGCAGCAGCGGGTCGGCGTGGCCCGCGCCCTCGCCGCCCGGCCGCGGGTGATGCTGATGGACGAGCCCTTCGGCGCCCTCGATCCCCTCACGCGCCAGGAGCTGGGCGACGCCTATCGCGACCTGCACAGGCGGCTCGGCCTTACCACCGTGATGGTCACCCACGACGTGTCGGAAGCCGTGCTCCTGGCCGACCGCATCGCCGTGATGAAGTCGGGACGCCTTCTGGCGGTCGACACGCCGCGCGCCCTCATGGCCGGCCATCCCGACCCCGACGTCGCCGCCTTGATGTCCACGCCCAGGCGCCAGGCCGACCGCGTCGCCGCCCTGATGGCGGGCCCGGCATGAACGGCCAGCTCGACGCCGCCTTCAGACTCCTGCCCAACTATCTGGGCCAGCACGTCCTTTTGAGCGTCAGCGCCCTTGTGCTCGGCCTCCTGGTCAGCCTGCCGCTGTCGGTGGCCGCCGCGCGGAGCGCCGCCGTGCGCTGGCCCGTCCTGGCCGCCGCGAGCCTGATCCAGACCATCCCTGGCCTGGCGCTCCTGGCCCTGTTCTACCCGCTGCTGCTGGCGCTCGGGACGCTCACCCACCTGAAGGTCCCGGCGCTCGGCTTCCTGCCCTCGCTCCTGGCCCTCACCCTCTATTCGGTGCTGCCGATCCTGAGGAACGCCGTCGCCGGCCTGACCGGCGTCGACCCGGCCGTGCGAGAAGCCGCCGACGGCGTGGGCATGACCGCCTCGCAGAAGCTCTGGCGCGTCGAGGCGCCCCTGGCCGCGCCCGTGATCATGGCCGGGGTGCGCACCGCCGCCGTCTGGACCATCGGCGCGGCCACCCTGTCGACTCCCGTCGGCCAGACCAGCCTTGGCGACTACATCTTCTCCGGCCTGCAGACCGAGAACTGGGTGGACGTGCTGGTCGGCTGCGCGGCGTCGGCGGCGCTGGCGCTCGTGGCCGACCAGCTGCTCGGCCTGATCGAGGCGGGCGTGCGCTCGCGCAGCCGCG
>DASZQQ010000172.1:0-14217 GCA_035549595.1 Caulobacteraceae bacterium | reverse complement strand
GAAGCGCACCGCCAGGGCCTCGCCGTCGAGCCGGACCCCGGCCAGGACGCCGTCCAGCGCCGCCGGTCCCTCCAGGCGGTGACCGCTGGCGGCGTCGAAGCCGTCCTCGACGTTGTCCGCGAGCCACGGCGCGGGCGCGGCGGAGGCGACGCCGTCCGCCCACGTCACGACCACCCGCCGGCGGTCCGCGGAAAGCTCGATCGCCTGAACAGTCACGTCCATTCCGCCGGCCCTCGCCTCCAGGGGCGCCAGCCTAGGCGGCGATTGTGACGGTCACTGCCGCGCCAGCACGGCCTGCAGCGCCACGAGGGTGTTGCGGCCCATGGCCATGGAGGCGGCCGGCGACCAGCCGCGCACCGGATCGGGCCGGTCGAGGCTGTCCTTGAACGGCATCTCCAGCGTCACGCCCACGGCGCCGTAGCGGCGCGGCACGGCCCGCGTGCACATCCCCGGCGCCTCGCCGCCGGCGTAGGTCACCGGATAGCCGACCTTGGTCTGGAAGGCGTCGTCGGCGGCCAGCAGAGCCTGGCGGAAGGCCTCGACGCCGGCGATCTGGGCGGGCGTCGCCTCAGGGTCGACGTCGCAGCCGTCGATGAACACGTGCGGCAGGCTCTCGTCGCCGTGGATGTCGAGGATCACGGCGCAGCCGGTGGCGTCCATGGCGGCGAGCAGGGCGGCGATCTCCGGCGCCTTGACCGGATCGGGACCGCCCCACTGCCGGTTCAGGTCGATCCCGGCCGCATTGCCGCGCTGGTAGCCGCGCGCGGCGCCGTCGACGTTGACGATCGGCACGACGCTCAGCGTGGCGCGCTTCAGGATGTCGGCCGCCGCCGCGTCCGCCGGATCGGCGAGGCGCTCCAGCGCGCCCTCCATCCACCAGCTGGCCATGGTCTCGCCGCAGTGCTGGCGCCCGAGGATCCACACCGGCGCCGGGCCGGACCCAAGGCGGATCCCCTCGATCGGCCGGCCCTCCACCGAGCGGCCGAGGCCCAGCAGCGTCCCGCCCGTCGCCGCCGCCGTGCGCTCGAGCAAGGCGTGGCTGCGGGCCAGCGGATAGGGGGCGAAGTAGGCGAAGAAGGCCTCGTCCGCGGCCGGGATGGCGCGGATGGTCAGCACACCGTCCGCGTAGGTCGTGTCGACGCGCCGCCAGTCCCGGAGGTCCTCGCTGTAGCAGGCGCGGTAGCCGGGCCAGCCCTCGGGGTAGGCCGAAGCCGCGCAGTTGACGAAGGCGAGCTCCAGCGGAACGCCCTTCGCGCCGCGGACGCGGAAGTAGAACCACTGCCGCCAGGGTCCGGGCGCGTCGGCGGGCAGGGCGAGGCGCGCCTTGGCGCCCTCCAGCGCCAGCACCTCGACGGCGCCGGCCTCGAAATCGGTGTCGATGGAGATGGTCATGCGCCTGCAGTCTAGCAGAGGCGGGATCGGGCCGCCTCTCCTCGCGAGGGCACGCCGCCGTCGGGCGCCCTTCACGGCCCCAGGATAGAACATACGGTATGCGCATGCGTCGTCTCGCCCGTGGCGCTCCGTCTCGGCTTCGCGTAGAAGGTATGCGTGGCCGGGGCGGACAGTCCTTGCCGACGCCTCTCGGCTTTTCGAACATTGGGGATTTCAGGGAATGACGGTTGTGGAGAAGGCGGGGACGAAGCCCGCGGTCGACAAGGAGGCCCTGAAGGCCAAGTACCTGGAAGAGCGCAACAAGCGCCTGCGCGCCGACGGCAACGCCCAGTACCTGGAGCTCAAGGGCCAGCTGGCCCACTACCTGGACGACCCCTACACCCCGTTCGTCGAGCGGGCGCCCAAGACCGACCACGTCACCTTCGCCTTCATCGGCGGCGGCTTCGCCGGCCTCGTCACCGGTGCGCGCCTGGCCGAGGCGGGGGTCAAGGATGTCCGCATCGTCGAAAAGGGCGGCGACTTCGGCGGCACCTGGTACTGGAACCGCTATCCGGGCGCCCAGTGCGACACCGCCTCGATGATCTACATGCCCCTGCTCGAGGAGACGGGGCACATGCCGACCGAGAAGTACGCGCACGCCCCGGAGATCCTGGAGCAGTGCCAGCGCATCGGCCGCCAGTACGGCCTCTATGACAACGCCCTCTTCCACACCGAGGTGAAGGCCCTGACCTGGGACGAGGCCGCCCGCGTCTGGGTCATCGAGACCAACCGCGGCGATCGTTTCACCGCCCAGTTCATCGGCATGGGCACCGGGCCGCTGCACGTGCCCAAGCTGCCGGGCATTCCGGGGATCGAGACCTTCAAGGGCCACTCGTTCCACACCAGCCGCTGGGACTACGACTACACCGGCGGCGACCCCAAGGGCGCGCCGATGACGAAGCTCGCCGACAAGCGCGTGGCCATCATCGGCACCGGCGCGACCTCGGTGCAGTGCGTGCCTCACCTGGCCAAGGCGGCCAAGGAGCTGCTCGTCTTCCAGCGCACCCCCTCGTCGGTCGACGTGCGCGCCAACCAGCCCATCGACCCGGAATGGTTCGCCTCCATCGCCACGCCCGGCTGGCAGCGCCGCTGGCTGGAGAACTTCACCGCCAACCAGGCCGGCGGCAATGCCGAGGAAGACCTGGTCCAGGACGGCTGGACCGACCTGTCGCGCCGCATCCGCGCCAAGATGGCCGAGCTGCCGCGCGATCAGATGACGCCGAAGAACATGCTCGCCGCCTACGAGGACTCCGACTTCGAGAAGATGGAGGAGATCCGCGCCCGTGTGGACGCGATCGTCAGCGACCGCGAGACCGCCCAGCGCCTGAAGGCCTGGTACCGGCAGCTGTGCAAGCGGCCGTGCTTCCACGACGCCTATCTGCAGGCGTTCAACGAACCGGGCGTGCGCCTGATCGACACCGACGGCAAGGGCGTGGAGCGGATCACCGAGACCGGCGTCGTCGTCGCCGGCGTGGAATATCCGGTCGACTGCATCATCTACGCCTCGGGCTTCGAGGTCGGCACCGAGTGGACCCGCCGCGCCGGCTTCGACCTCACCGGCCGGGGCGGGCTGAAGCTGAGCCAGGCCTGGAGCCAGGGCATGCGCTCCAAGCACGGCGTGCACGTGCACGGCTTCCCGAACGCCTTCTTCGTCCAGCCGACGCAGGGCGCGAACCTGATCTCCAACGTGCCGCACAACCTGACCGACTCGGGCCTGACCATCGCCCAGGTGGTCCAGCACACGCTGGAGCTCGGCAAGCAGGAGGTCGAGGTGACCAAGGAGGCTGAGGACGCCTGGGTCGCCCTGCTGCTGACGGGCGTCGGCCGCATGCTGGGCTCGCCCGACTGCACGCCCGGCTACTACAACAACGAAGGCCAGGACCCCGGCCCCGCCGCCAGGCTGAACGTCGGCTACCCGGCCGGCGCCACGGCCTACTTCAAGTACATCGACGACTGGCGCCGCTCAGGCCAGTACGAGGGGCTGGAGTTCCGGTAGGATCTGCGGGGACATGATCCCTGCCGCAGGCAGGGTTCGTGTCCCCTGCCAGCGCGGCCGGGCGCGGCGGTTCCAGAGGATTGGAACCACGAAATCACACGAAAGACACGAAAGCGCCGTGCGCCCTAGAAACTGCGGCGGGCGACTTCGGCCGCAGCGCGTTCGTGTTCTTTCGTGTTTTTCGTGGTTCGAAAGAGGGGACACGTACCTGGCGGTGCATGTCCCCGGTCATCGCTCCCCGCCGTCAGTTGCCCTTGAACACCGGCTCGCGGCGCTCGACGAAGGACGTCACGCCCTCGCGGAAGTCGTTCGAGCGGAACAGGTTCAGAAGGCTCATCAGCACGTGGTGCGAGTGGCTTTCGAAGTCCTGGGTCAGGCCGTGGCGGAACAGGCGCTTCATCTCGGTGATGGCGAGCGGGGCGTTGCCGGCGATGGTCTCGGCCCAGCGCATGACCTCGGCGTCGAGGTCGTCGGCGGGCACGGCCTTGTTGGCCAGGCCCATGGCCACGGAGCGCTCGGCGCTCAGGGTCTCGCCCAGCATCGCCACCTCGCAGGCCTTGGCCCAGCCCAGCAGCCGCGGCAGGTACCAGGTGCCGCCGCTCTCCGGCACGACGCCGCGCCGGGCGAAGCCCGGCATCAGCACCGCGCGGTCGGCCATGATGCGCATGTCGCAGCCGAGCGCGAGGTCGAGGCCGTAGCCGGCCGCTGCGCCGTTGATCGCCGCGATCACCGGCTTGTCCATGCGCTGCAGGGTGACGGTGCAGATCTCGCGCGTGGAGTGGTGCCGCGCCCCGGCGGTGGCGAGGCCCGCGCCGCCGATGCCCTCGCCGGCCGCCGCCTGCTTCAGGTCGAGGCCCGAGCAGAACGCCCGCCCTGCGCCGGTCAGCACCACCACCCGCACGGCCGGGTCGTCGTCGGCCGCCTTGAAGGCCTCGTTCAGCTCGCCCAGCATCCGCCCGGTGATGGCGTTCATCACCTCGGGCCGGTTCAGAAGGATGCGGCGCACGGGGCCGCGGTCCTCGATCAGCACTTCGCTCATGGCTCGTCTCCTCATGTGGCGCCGCTCATCGCCGCCGGCGCCGCCGCGGTCAATTTGCGGCCGCGGGTCGCCGCTACCCGCCGCGGGTAGCCGCCCGACGACGGGTGAGGCGCGCCAGATCACGTTGGGTAGGGTCGACTCGGGCGGAAGACCGGTTCCCGCTTTTCCTCAACCCGCTCTAGAACTGCCGGGTCAGGCGCAACTCGCCACGCAGGCGACTGAATCCGTAGAGGGGAATGGAGCTGCGATTGTCGGCCCAGACGACCGCGACCCGCGGCGCCAGACCGCGCCAGTGCAGGCGGCGGTTCAGCAGCCCGACGCTGACCTGGAAGGTCGTATCCCTGCGCACGGCGCCGAAGGCGGCGAGAGGGCGGTCGTAGACGGTGCGCGAGATGCTGGGCTCGACCGAGACGGAGAAGCCCTTCGGCAACTCGCGCAGGTAGCCCGCCGCCGCCCCGCCCGACCAGTAGCCGTAGGCCGGGTCGCGGGCGCCCAGTCGCGAGGCCCAGGCGGCGACGTGGACGAGGCTCGCCGGGTCGAGGGCGTAGAGCGCGCTGGCGTTCAGCGTGGCCGCCGTGCCCGACTGTCCCGGATTGAGGCGGTAGCTGAGCCGCTGCAGTTCGGCCGAGGCGTCGAGACGCAGGCGCGCGGTCGGGACGTAGGCCCCCTCGAGCCGGCCGCCGGGGCCTTCGTAGTAGACCTGCCCGCCGTACCAGCGCCGGGTGCCGACGAAGAGGGCGCTGGCCTGCCAGCGGTCGCCGAGCTTCGACGGACCGGCGTAAGCCGTGGCGGTGATGTCGTCGAAGTCCGACCTGCCGTAGACGACGGCGTCGGCCGTGGCGCCCAGGCGCAGCCGGGCCGTCCGGCCGAGGCGCGGCGACCACTCCCCGGCGAGGTCGACAGCCAGCCCGGCGCCGCTGTGGCGGCGCGCATCGGGCGAGAGGGTGAAGGGCAGACCGTAGATGTCGACCTGCGAGGCGCCGGTCGCGGCGTTCACGTTGCTGTCCGGCGCGAAGGCCATGGAGACGCTGAGCGACCAGGAGCGCCGCGCGCGGATCGCCGCCAGATACTTCTGCACATTGCCCTCGACCCCGGCAGGCAGCTTCTGCGCGAGGGCGAGCTGGAACTGGCGTTCCGCGTTGGCGTCGTCGCCGCTCAGGAAGAAGGCCCGGCCCAGCTCGAGGCGCACGCGGGCCGCGCCCGGATGATCCTCGAGGATGGCCCGGAGACGCGCGATCGCCTCGGCGTACTGACCCTTCGCCTCGGCGACCATGGCGAGCAGGAACAAGACTTCCGGGTCATGCGGCGCGCCCGCGAGCAGCTCGCGCAGCATCGCTTCGGCCTCGTCCAGGCGGTTCTCGGCGACCAGTCGCTTGGCCGTCTCGACGTTTGCCGCCGGACGCGGCGCGGCGATCGGCGCCACCGCCTCCACCGGAGGAGATTGACTGACCCAGGCCAAGAAGCGCCGCGGGCCTACTGCTTGCGCGCGCCGATCGCGCCGGTGGCCTGGCCCGACGCATCGTGCAGCGTCCAGACCGCCCCGAGCTCCTCGGCGTTGAAGCCATAGAGGCTGCCGCTGACCTGCCCGGTCGCCGTCGCCCCCAGGGCGTAGGCGCCGCCGGGGGCGCTGGTGGCCGCCGTCGTCCCGTTGAAATCGGCGCCCGAGAGCGTCGCGGTGATCGAGACGTTGTTCCACGGCTCCGCCGCTCCGCCGGAGGGCGTGACGGTCATGTTGCTGAGCCCGCCGCCGATCTGCCCCGAGGCGAAGTCGACGTTGAGGTTGGCGTCGCCCCGCAGCGCCCCCTGTACGGTCGCGCCGCCCACGGTGACGTTGACGGCGCCGTAGGTGTGGCCGGCGTAGACCGCCGCGCCGGTCGTCGGCCTCTGGGTCGCCGGCGTCTTGTAGCCGGCGATCCAGGCCGCGGTCTGGTCCCCCTGCGACCAGGACCCGAAGGCCAGCCAGTCGAGGTGCCTGAGCGCGACGGCGACGGTCGGGCTGGGACTGCCGACGTTGATGACGTTGGAGGTCCCCGAGTAGAGCTCCGCCGGCTCGGCGTCCGTCGGATCGCCCGGCCCGAGGTCGGTCAGGGGGTAGGTCTGCGGCCAGGCCGTGAAGGTCAGCGTCGCCTTGCCGGTGGCGGAGTCCACATGGCTGAAGGTCAGGTAGGGCGCGGGGATGGCGATGGCGTGCCCTTGCGTCCCCAGCATGATGAACTGGCTGAGCGGGAACTGGGCCCCGTCGACCGGCGGCCGTTGCGGCAGCGGGTAGGCGCCGACGTTGAGGTCCCTGAACGAGAACACGTCCATGCCGGCGGTCGGGCTGCCCACCGAGCAGCAGACCACAGCCTGGAGGCCGCCGCCGATGAGGCCCGCGTTCGAGGCCATGGGCGCCAGGAGAGTCCCGACCGCGGTGCCGCGTCCGTCCGACAGGGTCCAGACGGCGCCGACCTCGTCCGCCTGCGGCCCGTAGAAGCCGCCCTTGAGCGTTCCGCTGGCCGCGCCCAGGGCGCCGAAGTTGGACGGCGTGCTGGTCGTGGCGGTCGTGCCCGAGAATGTCGTCCCCGACAGCGTCGCCGCCAGCGCGACGTCGTTCCACGGCACAGATCCGGTGGCCTTCATGTTGGTCAGCGCCCCTGTCAGAGCGCCGCTGCCGAAGTCGACCGTCAGGCTGACGTCGCCGGAAAGGGACAGGTTTGCATAGGCTTGCTGGCCGACCGAGCTCGCGAGGGGCGGGACGACCACGGAGCCGGACACGCCGGCGATCCTCGAATAGGTGGCCGTGCCGCCCGTAGGCACGCCGGCGGAAGGGGACTGGAAGCCGGCGATGAAGTAGCCGAACTCGCTGGTGGGCGTGGCCGTAGTTCCCTGGATCGACCAATCGCCGCCCAGGACGTAGTTCAGGGCGTCGGCGGTGACGCTGACGGCGCGGCCGTCGGGCAGGGTTGGGTTGAAGGTGCTCTGGTCGATGTCGACGCCCAGCCCCGGAAGCTTCAGGTGCGCCCGCTCGAAGCCGAAGCCAGTGTAGGTCAGGGTTCCGCCGGCGGCGTCGGTGGTCGAATCGGCCGCGACCGTCGTATCCGTGAGCTTCAGCGTGCTCTGCGTCAACGCGAACACCATCCCCACGTTGTTCGAGTCGCTGATCTTGGGGCCGCTTCCGGTCGCCACCTGCAGACCCGCCGCCGCCGTGGTCGGCGGGGTCGAGCCGACCGTCGCCGCCTCCGCCGCGCCGATCGTGGCCGGCAGCACCACCGGCGGCGCCGAGGTCGAGGTCGGCGCCCCGAAGAAGCCGACCGCCGAATTGGTCCCGTCGGTCAGGGTCCATATGCCCGCCACTTCGTCTGCGGACGGTCCATAGAAGTTCCCGCGGATCGAGCCGGAACCGGCGCCGAAGGCGTAGGTGCTGGCGGGCTCGCCATAGGACGTGGTCGTCCCCGTAAGCCCGGTCGCCGACAGCAGGCCGGTGACACCGACGGTGTTCCAGGGCCACATCCCCGCTCCGCCAGTGATCTGGTTCGCAGTCATGTGGGTGAAGCCGCCGCTCACCGTGCCGGCGCTGAAGTCGACGGTCAGGTCGGCCTGGCCACTCAGCGACAGCGTCGTGTACGGCAGGCCCCCGGCCGCGGTCGGGTAGAAGGCCTGGCCCCAGACGCCGAGCGGCGCGTAGTAGCTGGCCCGCCCGGTGGTCGGCATGCCGGCGGCCGGCGACTGGTAGCCGGCGACATAGGCGCCGAACTCGAGCGGGTGGCTGTCGGACGGGTCGAGCAGTTCCCAGGTCCCGGTGAGCGCGTACTTCAGCTCCGGTTGGGTCGGGAAGTACGACAGACGCAGCCAGTCGTTGCTCGCCAGCTTCACGTCGCTGCCGCCGATGTCGACCGTCGCATCGACGCCGAGAGCCGGGATCTTCGCGCGGACCTGTGCGACGGACGGGTCGACGACGGTTGCGGTGAACCCGCCGGCGTTGAGCGCCGTGTCGGCTGTGATCGCGCTGTTCGTAATCTGCATGGCGGACTGGGTCACGGCGAACACCGCGCCGACCGGCGGCGCCGGCCCCGCTGGACTGAAATTGGGACCGCCCACCGTGGCGATCTGAAGGCCCTGGCCCGGCGTCGTCGGCGACGTCGCCCCCACGGTTCCGGGCGCCGGCGCGCCGATGGAGAAGGACGTCGGAGTCGGGGTGGGTGTCGGCGTCGGCGTGGGCGTCGGTGTGGGCGTCGGCGTCGGCGTGGGCGTCGGCGTCGGCGTCGGCGTCGGCGTGGGTGTTGGCGTCGGCGTCGGCGTCGGCGTCGGCGTGGGCGTCGGCGTGGGTGTCGGCGTGGGTGTCGGCGTGGGTGTCGGCGTGGGTGTCGGCGTCGGCGTGGGTGTCGGTGTCGGAGAACCGCCGACTCCGCCCCCGCCGCCGCCGCCGGACGCGCAAGCGCCCAGCACGATGGGCAGCACCATCGAAGTGATAAGAACCTTTTTCATTGCACGCCCCCACCCCTGGGCGGGCGCGGCGAACCAGCCGTTTAAGCCCCGCCCCAGGACCGCCAGGGTTGTTACACCCGACAGGCGAAGACTCAAGCCTGATGACGGCTCACTTGAAATGAAGGCCCGGCCGTGACGTCCTCGGAATGTGGGAGACACCGCTTGGACCTGATCTGTTATCTGCACCCCGGATGGGCCCCGCTGATCCGCCCCGCCCCGCGGACGCGGGCGTGGATGGACGCGACGCCGCAGTCCTTCGCCTACCGCTGCCTGCCGCTCGACATCGCCAATGCGCACGGCTGGGAAGTGCTCAACCCGGTGGGATTCGAGGCCGTGTGGGATGGCGGCGCGGGCGTCGAAGCCGTGACCATCAGGCCGGACGAAGGCGTCCAGGCCGAGCGAGCGGCGGCGTCTCTGTTCGGGCAGGGCGTCCTGACCTTCCACGTCGAGGGCGTGTTCCGCACGGCGCCCGGCTGGAACCTATGGGTGTCGGGCTCCCCCAATCGACAGAAGGACGCGATCCAGCCGCTCACGGGCGTGGTCGAGACCGACTGGTCGCCGTTCACCTTCACGATGAACTGGCGCTTCACGCGCCCGCACACGCCGGTCCGATTCGAGGCCCTGGAGCCGTTCTGCTTCCTGTTCCCCGTCGAGCGGGACGCGCTGGAAGCGATCGAGCCGCGCTTCGCGCCGATGGCGAAGGAACCGGGTCTGGAGGCGCGCTTTCGCGGCTGGAGCGCAGGGCGCGACGCGTTCCAGGCGCGCATGCGCAGCGAACCTGACGTCGCGGCGGCGGACCGGTGGCAGAAGCACTACTACCAGGGGACCGACGGGATGGGCTCGGCGGCGCCGCCCGGCCACCGCACCAAGCTGCGCCTGCGCCCGTTCGACCGCCACGCCACGCCCGACGCGCCAGAGGCGCCAGCGGACGATCGCGCCGCCGATCCCCCGGATCCGCCGTCTGCTTCGGCTCTGGCCAAGCGCGAGTGGCTGCTGGAGACGCTGGAGCGCCAGCGCGACCTCTCCCCCACGGCTGCGGGCATCGAGCGCCGCGAGGGCCTGGACGCGGACGAGTTCCTCGAGCGCTACTACGCGGCCAACCGCCCGGTGATCCTGACCGGCGAGATCGCGGACTGGCCGGCCCTGACGCTGTGGACGCCGGACTACCTGCGCGCCCGGATCGGCGACCGCACGGTGGCCTTCCAGGGCGGGAGGGAGGGCGACCGCGACTTCGAGACCGACAAGGACCGTCACCGGCAGCGCGCCGCGTTCTCGGACTTCCTGGACGCGATCGCCAGGCCTGGGGCGGGCAACGACGCCTACATCACCGCCTACAACGCCGCGGAGAACGTCCAGGCGTTCGCTGACCTGGCGGCTGACGTCCGCCCGATCGAAGCCTTCCTGGACCCGGCGGCCGAGGGAGCGGACGGCATGATGTGGATCGGGCCGGCCGGGACCTTCACGCCGCTGCACCACGATCTGACCAACAATTTCATCGTCCAGGTGGTGGGCCGCAAGCGGGTCGTCCTGGCCCCGCCCAGCGAGACCGGCCGTCTCTACAACAGCCGCCACGTGTTCAGCGACGTCCGCGACCTGGAGGATCCGGCGCTGGACTTCGGGCGCTTCCCGCGCCTCGCCGGCGCACGCGCCTACGGCGTCGACCTGGAGGCCGGCGAAATCCTGTTCATGCCGCTGGCCTGGTGGCATCAGGTGAGGGCGCTGAGCTTCAGCGTCACCATCACCTACACCAATTTCCGCTGGCCGAACGACGCTTGGCGAAGCTTTCCTCAGGCCTGAGCGCGGATCAGGCTCCGGCGCGGCCGAGGCGGCGCGTCTCGCGGCCGGCCGCGCGGGCGGCCTCGCCATAGGCTGAGGCCAGGGCGGCGCAGAGCCGCTCTGGCGCAGGGTCTGGATGACCGTTGACGATCAGGATGCGGCGCACGCTCGTTCCGCGCCGCGAGCGCCTCAGGCGGCGTCGCGCGATCCCGGACTGACCGCCGGCGTCACCTTGGGCGCCTCGGCCTTCTTCGGATCGGTCTGGGTGTAGACCCAGCCGAACATGAGCACGATCATGAAGGCCGCGAAGGCGACGATCACCCCCATCAGGTAGACCTGGTCCATTGTTCCCTCCCTCCTTTCTTTGAGTTTCTTGGTCTTCAGCGGCGCGCTCCGGCGCCGTTCGCTCAGTCGCAGAGCACCGACAGGGCGCTGCGGTCGCAGACGTGCAGGGCGCGGCCGGCGCCGACGCGGATCACGCCCGACGCCTGCAGCTGGCTCAGCGTGCGCGACACGGTCTCGATGGTCAGGCCCAGGTAGTCGGCCATGTCCTGGCGCGTCATCGGCAGGGCGATGTCGTCCTCGGCGCCCATGCGCTCGGCGATGTCGGTCAGGAAGCTGGCGACGCGCTCCAGGGCGTTGCGGCGGCCCAGGGTCAGCACGTGCTCGTGGCTGCGGTGCAGGTCCTTGATCGCCAGGCGCCACAGGGCGCGGGCGGTGTCGGCCTCGTCCTCGGCGAGCCGGGCGCGCGAGGCGACGGTCACAACGGTGTCGGTCAGGGCCTCGGCCGAGCAGCTGCGCTCGACGCCGGCCTCGACGCCGAACACGTCGCCGGGGAGGTAGAAGTCGGCGATCTGGCGGCGGCCGTCGGACAGCACCCGGAAGGTGCGCACCGCGCCGGACCGGACCTTGAAGATGTGAAGGGCGGCCTCGCCCTCGCCGAAGATCTCCTGGTCCTTCGCGAAGGCGGCCGGCTGGCCGGCGACCTCGATCTGCGGCTCGCTCGGGGCCTTGAGGGCGCGGGCGGCGGGGGGGGCGGGGATGTAGGAGAGCGACATGGCGGCGGTTCCGTCTGGCTGACGGTCAATGGGTACGCCGCGGGGCCGCCCGCCGATATTCGGGACGGCCACCTAAGGGGAAGTACGGAGTTGTGCCGCCGGGCGTCCTTGAGCCACGTCAAGGAACGCTCCGCGCAGTCCACCTATTCGTGTCGGTCCGTTGCAGGAACCAGGCCTTTGACCTCACCTCCCGCGAAGCCGGCCGTCGTCGTCCTGGAAGACGACGACTCCCTGCTGGGCGCCATCACCTTCGCCCTCGAGGAAGACGGCTTCGTCGCCCACGGTTTCCGCGACGCGGGCCAGGCCCTCGCCGCCCCCGCGACGGCCGAGGCGGACTGCCTGATCGTCGACCTGAAGCTGCCGGCCGGTCCCGATGGCCTGGCCTTCATCGCCATCCTGCGCGCGCGTGGCCAGAACGCTCCGGCGATCCTGATCACCACCGACCCCGACGAACGCACGCGCAAGGCCGCCGACGCCGCGGCCGTGACGATCGTCGAGAAGCCCCTGATCGACGGCGCCCTCTCGCGTGCGATCGAACGTGCGCTCGGCCGGCCGCACGACTAGGACTCCTTTGCAGGGCCCTTCGCGCCGGTCGCAGCTAGCTGCCGGCCCAGCGGCGGACGCGGCCGACGTCGACGTGGACGAAATCGGAGGTCGGGTAGTAGCCGACGCCGCCGACGGCGAGCGACAGGGCCGCGTCGCGCAGGTGCGTCAGCTCGACGCCCGGCAGGCGGATGTCGATCGCCTTGCCCTGCATGTGCAGGCTGCCCGAGGCGACCTGGTGGCTGCGCTCGTGCAGGACCGCGTTGGTCAGCGGCGAGCGGTAGCCGGAGATGACCTGGAAGCGCTCGGCCTTCTCCACCCGCCCCTGCAGCAGCACGAGCAGGTCCAGCAGGCCCGGCTCGATCGGGTGCACGTCGCCGGTGCGGAAGTCGCGCAGCACGTGGTTCACCTCGGCCAGGGCGCCGGGCACATAGGTCCCGTTCTCCCAGTAGGCGACCTCGAGGGTCTCGCCGGTGTGCAGGTTGTCGAAGCCGAGCTTGCGCACGCCGGAGGTCGGCATGGCGAGGCCGTTGGACGCGGCCAGCGAGCCCAGGCCGAAGGCGGCCGTGGCGGCTCCGAGAAATGCGCGGCGAGGCAGGGTCATGCAGGCGCTCCGGCCCTGTTGAATACCGGAGGCAAGCTAACAGAGGCTCAAGGCCCTGCGAAATGCGACTCTTGAGCCCCTCCGATCACCGTCCCGCGAGCGCGGCCGCGAGCATGGCGTCCCAGCCGTAGACGTCGGGCCGGAAGGCGGTGGTCCCGTCCGCGGCGACCGCGACGGTGCGGTAGACGACGAACACCGGCGTCTGCGCCTCCAGGCCCACCCGCCGGGTCGCGCCCGCGGCGATGGCGGCCTCGACGTCGTCGCGGCTCCAGCCCTGGTGGGCCAGCAGCAGCGCCGCCAGCTCCCTGGGCGACTGCAGGCGCATGCAGCCGTGGCTGAGCGTGCGGCGGTCGCGGGCGAAGAGGCTGCGCGAGGGGGTGTCGTGCAGGTAGACGCCGAAAGGCGAGACCAGGTCGAACTTGATGTAGCCCAGCGCCGCCTTCGGGCCCGGCGCCTGGACCAGCTGGCCGCCCTGGATGTGGAAGCCGTTGCGCGCGAAGTAGCCGGGGTGGCGGCGCTCCTTGGGATAGAGCTCGGCCGCGGCGATCGACGAGGGCACGACCCACGGCGGGTTGAAGACGACCGCGGTCACGTGGCTGGCGAAGCTCGGCGTGCGCTTGGTCGGCTGGCCGACGATGATGCGCATGTCGAGGACGACCTGGCCGGCCTGGTAGACCGTCGCCACCTGACCGCCGATGTCGACCTCGATGCGGTCGGCCGGCAGCGGACGCGGCAGCCAGCGCTCGCGTTCGAGATTGAGGTCGATCACCGCCAGCCGCACGTCGGCCGGCACGTCCAGCTCCTTGACGGTCGCGGCGTCGAGCTTGCCCGTCGCCTTGATCCCGTGTGCGGTCTGGAAGGCGGTGAGGGTCTTCGAGAGCGCTTCGTCGAGCACCGTCGGCGTGTCGCTGGCTGCGACGGCGTAGCCCTCGACCGCCAGGCGCACGCGCAGGGCGGCGATCCTGGGATCGTCGTCGCCGATCTTCAGGTCCTTGCCGGCGCCGATGGGGGCCCAGCCGCCGTCGGCGACGATGGCGGCGTAACGGGCGCGGGCGGCGGCGAAGCGCTGGTAGGTGACGCTGTCGGGCGCCAGCGCCCTCGCCCAGGCGGCGACGGTTCCGGCGGCGCGGGCGGCCCCGTAGTCGGCGCGTGCGTCGTAGTCCTGGCGCAGCGCCCACTCGTGGCTGACCGAGGCGGGATCGATCCGTCCGCCGTGCTGGGCGCGGGCGAGCCCTACCGCCGCCAGGTCGATCAGCTTCTCGCCCTCGGCGCGGACGTCCGCCGACGGCGAGGCGAGCGCGGCCAC
>DASZQQ010000171.1:0-17554 GCA_035549595.1 Caulobacteraceae bacterium | reverse complement strand
AGCGCCTTCTTGCGGTTCAGGATCTCCAGCACGTGCCAGCTGATCGCCTCGCCCTCGCGGTCGGGGTCGGTGGCGAGGATCAGGCGGTCGGCGCCTTTGAGGGCGTCGGCGATGTCGTTGACCCGCTTGGCGGACTTGGCGTCCACGTCCCAGGTCATGGCGAAGTCCTCGTCGGGCTTCACCGAGCCGTCCTTCGACGGAAGGTCGCGGACGTGGCCGTACGAGGCCAGCACCGTGTAGCCGGGGCCCAGGTACTTGTTGATGGTCTTGGCCTTGGCCGGGCTCTCGACGACGACGACGTTCATGAGGGGAGGGGACTTGACCTTTGCCCGCAGGGCTTTGCGGGACGCGGAAAGTGGGGGCGGCGCCTCGGGTCTGTCAACGTGTGGCGGCGCGGACGTCGTTAATGGGGTCGTTCAGGACCGGGCCGCGAGGCCGCCGGGCAGCAGGTCCGCACGGCCGGCGAGGCTCAGTTCCACGAGGGCGGCGAGCACCCGCGAGACGGGGGCCGCCACGCTCCTGGCGAGCTCGTCGATCGGCACGGGCGTCGGTGAGAGCAGCGCTTCGAGGTCGCGGCGCAGCAGGCCGTCGCCGTCATCCCCGGCGTCTTCCTCCTCCGCCACCGACGCGCCGAACGGCGGCCGCTCGGGCTCGCCGAGGCCGGGATGGGCGTCGAGCACGCGCAGCACGTCCTCGGGTCCCTCGACCAGCACCGCGCCCTGGCGAATCAGGTCGTTTGCGCCGCGGGCGCGCGGGTCGAGCGGCGATCCGGGCACGGCGAACACCTCGCGGCCCTGCTCGGCGGCGAGACGCGCCGTGATCAGGGAGCCGGACTTCAGCTCGGCCTCGACCACGACGACGCCCATCGAGAGCCCCGAGATGATGCGGTTGCGGCGCGGGAAGTCCTTGGCCTTGGCGACCTGGCCGGGGGGCGATTCCGAGACCACGGCGCCGCCGCGGACGAGCTGCTCGTAGAGGGCCGCGTTCTCCGGCGGGTAGACGTCGTCCGGCCCGCCGCCCAGCACGGCGACCGTGCCGTGGGCCAGCGCCCCCTCGTGCGCCGCGGCGTCGATCCCGCGCGCCATGCCGGAGACGACCACATAGCCGGCCGCCCCGAGCGCGTCGGCGAGCTCGCGGGCGAAGCGCCGCCCGGCGGCCGAGGCGATGCGCGCCCCGACCACGGCTACGCTCCGGCGACGCAGCAGGGCGACGTCTCCCAGGACCCAGAGCACTGGCGGCGGCGGATCGAGGGCCGCGAGGCCGCGCGGGAACGCTTCGTCGTCGCCGGTCAGCAGCGCGGCGCCCAGGGCCTCGCCGGCGTCCAGTTCGGCCTGGGCGGCCTCGCGCGAGGGGATGGCGAGCGGGGCCGGGCGCCCGCCGCGCCGGGCGAGGTCGGGGAGGGCGGCCAGCGCCTTGGCCGGGTCGCCGTAGCGCTCGATCAGGCGCTGGAAGGTGACCGGGCCGACGGCCTCGGCGCGGGCGAGCCGCAGCCAGTCGAGCCGCCACTCCACGCCTCAGCCCGCCGCCGCGTCGGGTGGCGGCGCGACCTTGCTGGCGCCGATGCGCGGCTCCTGGCCCTTCAGCAGCCGGCCGATGTTCTGGTGGTGGCGGATGAAGATCAGCACCGCCATGCCGGCCGCCAGCCACAGGCGCGGCACGGTCGACTGGTCGAGGGCGAAGAACAGCAGCGGCGAGAGCGCCGCCGCGGTCAGGGCGGCCAGGCTGGAGATGCGGAACACCAGGGCCATGGCGATCCAGGTGGCGCCGGCCGCGATCCCGACCGGCCAGGCGATCGCCAGCAGGGTGCCGAAGAAGGTCGCCACGCCCTTGCCGCCCTTGAACCCCAGCCAGACCGGGAACAGGTGGCCCAGGAACGCCGCGCCCGCCGCGAGGCACGCGGGGAAGTCGCCGTCGGCGGCAGCGCCGCCGCTCAGCAGCAGGCGCGCCAGCAGGACGGCCAGGGCCCCCTTGCCGCCGTCGCAGACGAGGGTGATCAGGGCCAGGTCCCGCCGGCCGGTGCGCAGCACGTTCGTCGCGCCGATGTTGCCCGAGCCGATCTGGCGCACGTCCCCGGCGCCGCCGAGCCGGGTGGCGATCACCCCGAACGGGATCGATCCCAGCAGGTAGCCGCCGCCGGCGCAGGCGATCAGGGAGAGGATCGGATCGGGGCTGGTCAGCATTGTTTCAAGTCTAGGTTGTTTGCGGGAAAGCGGGAAGGCCGGCGAAGCGGCCTGGCGAATAGGCCTCGGCGGTCAGGCCGAGGCGCCTCAGTTCGGCGTCGATGTCGGCGGGGGGCGGCTCGCGGCGGGCGAGCGCGGCGCCGAGCCGTGCGGCGGCCGGGGCCAGCTGCATGCCGTAGCCGCCCTGGCCGACGTACCAGAACAAGCCCGGCGCGGCCGGATCGTAGCCGATCGCCAGGGTCCGGTCGGGGGTGAAGGTGCGAAGCCCGGCCCAGCTGCGCTGGACCCGCCGCACCGGCAGGTCGGCCGACTGCTGAATGCGGTCGATGCAGATGGCGATGTCCAGTTCGTCCGGCGCCGCGTCGGTCGGCTCCGACGGCGTCTCGTCGGCCGGCGAGGCCAGCAGCTTGCCGGCCTCGGGCTTGAAGTAGAACGCCTCGTCGACGTCGATCACCGCCGGCCAGCGGGCGATGTCGGCGCCGGGCGGCGGATCCAGGATCATGGCGGTGCGCCGGCAGGGCGTCAGGCCGATGGGCCGAGCGCCGGCCAGGACGGCGACGCGGTCGCCCCAGGCGCCGGCGGCGTCCACGACGACGCGGGCGGTGGCGTCGGTTCCGTCGGCGAGCACGGCTCGCCACGCGTCGCCCTCGCGTCGGAGGGCCGTGATCCCGGCCGAAAGCCGCAGGTCCGCGCCGCGGCTCTTCGCCAGCCTCAGGAAGCCGGCGTGCAGGGCGCCGACGTCGATGTCGGCGGCGTCGGGCTCGTCGATCGCCGCAGCGACCGCCTCGGGCTTCAGGATCGGCACGAGGGCGCGGGCCGCGGCGCCGTCGATGCGCCGCGCCTCGACGCCGGTCGCGGCCAGGTCCGCGGCGAGGGCCTCCAGGGCGTCCAGCTGGTCCGGGCCGGCGATGTGCAGGCAGCCGCGCGGCGACAGCAGCGGGTGCTCGGCGAACCCCGGCGGCGGGGCGTCGAAGAACGGCCGGCTGGCCAGCGTCAGGGCCCGGATCGCGGCGTTGCCGTAGGAGGCGATGTAGAGCGCGGCCGAGCGGCCGGTGGTGTGGTAGCCGGCGCTGTCCTCCATCTCGACGATCAGCACGCGGGCGTGGGCGGCCAGCTCCGCGGCGATCGAAGCGCCGGCGATCCCGGCGCCGCAGACGAGGAAGTCGACGTCGGCCATGGGCCAGGGCTAGCGGCTCGCGCGCGGCTTGTCACGGCGCCGCCCCTGTTCCCGCCGGAAGGGCATGCCTAAAGTGACGCTCGAAGGGTCGGCGTCCGGGCCGGCGCGTGGGTTGTCGCAAACGCCAGACGGAGCGTTCCGCCTTGAACCGAAACCTCGCCATCGCGCTCTGCTTCGCCCTCGCGGCTGCGCCGCTCGCCGCCGCGGCCGCGTCCGCCGCCGCAATTCCGGCCGCCGTGGCCGAGCGCCTGAAGGACGCCGCCCGCAAGGCCGAGCCCAAGGGCGCGGAGGAGAAGCATCCGGTCCTCGCCCTCGACCTCGGCGCCCTGGGCCCGGCGGCGCTGGCGCTCTACGCGCGCGAGGACCAGTCGACCTACAGCGGCGTCGTCGCCATGGCGGGACCCGCCGGGTCCGGGCCCGTCCGCACCGTCGCCCTGCCGCCGGTCGAGGAGATCGAGGGCCGGTTCGAGATGACGCCGACCGCCGTCTTCACGACGCCGGACGCGGGCGGCCGCAAGGCGCTGGTGGTGCTCTACAGCTACTACATCAACGGCTCGGGCCAGCCGGAGGACAACGCCGGCTACGTCTATGCCTGGGACGGGCGCGCCTGGCGCATCGACGAGGCGCGCACCCCCAGGCTGGCCGGGGTGAAGTCGGCCAAGGCGGCGAGGGCGAAGCTCGGCGGATAGGCTTGCGCGGCGGGCCCTGGGCGCCTCCTATCGCGTCCCGACTTGCTGCGAGGCCCCGATGCGGATCTTCACCGCCACCCTGTCGACCGAAACCAACACCTTCTCCGCCATCCCGACCGGCTGGAGCTGCTTCGAGGAGAGCGGCATCGAGCGCGGCCGCACCGGGGTGACGCGCGACGGGACCGGGGGGCTGTGTCACCTCTGGGGCGAGATGGCCGCGCGAGATGGGCACGAGGTGTTCCACAGCGTGGCCGCAACGGCGGCGCCGGCCGGGCGCACGGTGCGGGCCGTCTACGAAGCCCTGCGCGACGAGATCGTCGCCGACGCGGCCGCCGAGGGGCCGTTCGACGTGGCCCTGCTGTTCCTGCACGGGGCCATGGTGGCCGACGGCTACGACGACTGCGAGGGCGACCTGCTGGGGCGGCTGCGCGCGGTGCTGGGGCCGCAGACGATCATCGGCGCCGAGCTGGACCTGCACTGCCACCTGACCGAGGCGATGCTGCAGAACGCCAATGCAATCATAACCTTCAAGGAATATCCTCACATCGACGCCGGCAAACGCGGGCGCGAGCTCTACCGGCTGTGCGTCGATGCCGCGGTGGGCCAGACCAAGCCGGCGATGGGCCTCTTTGACTGCCGGATGGTCAACATGTTCCCGACCACGGCCGGGCGCATGGCCGAGTTCGTCGCCGAGATGAAGGACCAGGAGGGGCGCGACGGCGTCCTGTCGCTGAGCCTTGGCCACGGCTTCCCGTGGGGCGACACGGCCGACAGCGGCGTGCGCATGCTGGCCGTGGTCGACGGCGACCAGGCGAAGGCGGCCGAGGTGGCGCGGCGCTTCGGCGAGCGGTTCTGGGCGATCCGGCACGAGACGACGGGGCCGGGGCTGACCATCGACGAGGCCTTCGACGCCGCCTTCGCCGCCCCGCCCGGTCTCGCCGTGATCGCCGACAAGGCCGACAACACCGGCGGCGGCGCGCCGGGCGATTCCACCTTCGTCCTGCGGCGCACGCTGGAGCGGGGGCTGAGGGACGTGGCCATCGGCCCGCTCTGGGATCCGATCGCGGTGCGCTTCTGCCACGACGCCGGCGTCGGCGCGCGCTTCGCCCTGCGCATCGGCGGCAAGTGCGGGCCGGAATCCGGCGATCCGGTGGACGCCGAAGTGGTGGTGCGCGGCCTCTGCGACGACCTCGTCCAGCGCGGGCTCGGCTCGCCGAGCCACCTCGGCCCGGCGGCCTGGGTCGAAGTGGACGGCGTGCACGTGGTGCTGGCCGGACGTCGCGCCCAGGCGTTCTCGCCCGAGCTCTTCACCAACATCGGCCTGCCGCTGGCGGCGATGCGGGTGGCGGTGGTCAAATCCACCGCCCACTTCCGCGCCGGCTTCGAGCCGATCGCCAGCCTGATCGTCACCACGGTCGGCCCGGGCACCTTGCTGGAGGACTACGGCGCCATCCCCTACCAGCGCCGTGACCCCAACTACTGGCCCCGCGTCGAGGACCCGTTCGGCAAGGCGTGACCCGGACCGGGGACAGGATCTCGATCCTGTCCCCTGACTTCAGGCCCAGGGCTGGACGGTCTCCGAGCGCCGCATCTCGACCAGGCGGTCGCAACGCAGGCCGGTGACTTCGCCGGCGGCGTTGCGGATGAGGGTCAGGCGGCTGGGCGCCACGTCGTCGTCGTCGAGGTGGAAGAAGTCCTCGGCCCCCGCCGGGACCATCCGGACGCCGCGCTTCCAGGGACCCCGGCGGGCGTAGAGGGTCAGGCCGCCGGCCTCCGGCTTGATCTGCAGCCGGCCCATCTGGCCCATGATGCGGAAGTTGGTCAGGGCGCCCGGCAGGCTCTCGAAGACGCCGGGCGCCGCCTCCGCCATCCGCCCCTCGGCGCGGCCCTCCAACCTCGCCGGCGGCGCGTCCAGCAGGGCGCCCGTCAGCCGGTTCACCAGCTTGCCGAACTGGTCGAAAGCGGTGTTGCAGTGGAGGACGAGGGCGAGGTTCCGCTCCGGGACGACGGTCAGCATGCTGTTCCAGCCGCCGAGCACGCCGCCGCCGTGGCCGAACGTCCAATGGCCGAACTTGGCGTCGCGCTCGAACGACAGGCCCCAGGTGGCCAGGCGCTCGTCCGGGGCCCAGGCCGGGCCGACGAGGCGCGCGAAGCTCTCCGGCCGCACGATGCCGGCGCCCCGCCTCAGCAGCGCCGAGGCGTAGCGGGCCATGTCGGGCACGGTGGCCTGCACGGCGCCGGCCGCGCCCCCGCCGCGGATGTACTGGTAGCGGCCGCGGATGTTGATCCCGTCGACCGTCGGCTCCTGCGGCAGCACGGTCCCGTCGCGGGCGGCGATCTCCTGCGCCTCCTCGCCGGGGGCGCGGTGGTAGCCGGTGGTCAGGTCGGGGTGGGGCAGGTCGTCGAGGTCGGCCGACATGCCGAGCGGGTCGAACACGCGCCGCTTCAGCACCTCGCCGATCGGCCGGCCTTCGGCGCGGGCCACGACCTCGCCCAGCAGGGCGAAGCCCAGGTTGGCGTAGGACCACTTGGTCTCAGGCGCTATCTCCAGCAGCACGCCCTGGGGGAAGAGGCCCAGCACGTCCCGGTCGGGCGCGTCGGCCCACAGCGTCGGGGTGATATCCTTGCGCATGTCCTCCAGCTGGGCGACCTCGCCGATGCCGGAGGTGTGGCTGAGCAGGTGTCGCAGCCGGATGGCGCCGCCGTCGCCCTGGAACGCCACCTCGGGCACGTGGTCGACGATCCGGTCGTCGAGCGACAGCCTGCCCTCGTCGACCAGCGCCATGGTGCAGAGCCCGACCATGGTCTTGGTGATCGAGCCGATCCGCTGGCGCAGGCGCGGGTCCTGCGGCGTTCCGCTCTCGATGTCGGCGAAGCCGAAGCCCTCGGCGAAGGCCAGGTCGTCGCCGACGACCACGCCCAGGGCGAATCCTGAAGGCCGCAGATCCTCCATCGCGGCGTTGGCGGCGGCGCGCAGCCGCTCGGCGTCGGTGGCGGTGAAACTCATGGCTTAGGGTCCTCCCGCCGGCCACCATGGGCCGTTGCGGCCAGTGTTGGCTAGGGCCGGGGACATGTTACGCCAGGAACGTGTCCCCTCCAGCTAGGCGCCAAAGAAGAGGGGACACGAACCCTGCCTGTCGCAGGGATCATGTCCCCGGAGCGAACGCCGCCCGCACGTCTGCGGCAAGGGCGGCGACGTCGACCGGCGTCGAGGTATCGACGGCGATGACGGGACCCAGGCCCATGGGACGGTCGAACTCGGCCAGGTGCTCGCGGGTGATCTCGGCCAGGACGTGGGTGCGGTGGCGCCCGGCGGTGCGGCCGCGCTCGGCGTAGCGGCGCAGGATCTCGTCGTCGGGACAGCGGCAGTGGACCTCGACGAGTCGGGCGCCCAGGCCCTCGATCCTGCCGCGCTCATAGGCGCTGTGCGGGCGGAAGTTGGCCTCCAGGACGGCGGCGGGCGCGTGAGCGGCCAGCATCCACATCACCTCCATGGCCGCCGCGCCGATCCGCCGCGAGGTCTCGAGGCTCGCGTCGTCCTCGGGGACCAGGGCCTCGTGGATCCGCTCCTTGATCAGGTCCTTGGAGAACAGCGGCAGGGCGAGGGCTGCCGCCAGGGGCCCCGCGAGAGTCGACTTGCCGGCGCCGGGCGGGCCGGAGACCAGGACGATGCGCCGGTCAGCCCCGGCGCTCATGCACCACGCGGCCGTCGACCAGGGTCATCAGCACCTCGCCCTGCAGGCGACGGCCGTCGAAGGCGGAGTTCTTGGATTTCGAGAGCAGCTCGGCGGCGTCGATGAGGCGCGGCGCGCCGGTGTCGCAGAGGACGAGGTCGGCCGGCGCGCCGACGGCGAGGCGCCCGGCGGCAAGGCCGATCGCCCTGGCCGGCGCCAGCGTCACAGCCCGGATCAGCGTCGCCAGCGGCGCGCGGCCCTCGTGCGCCAGGGTCAGCAGGGCCGGCAGCAGGGTCTCCAGCCCCACCGCCCCGGTCGCAGCCTCGTCGTAGGGCAGGCGCTTGTCCTCCGGCGGCGCGGGCGTGTGGGCCGAGACGATGATGTCGACGAGGCCCGAGGCCACGGCCTCGACCAGGGCGACGCGGTCGTCCTCGCTCCGAAGCGGCGGCGTCAGCTTGCAGAAGGTGCGGTAGTCGCCGATGTCGATCTCGTTGAAGGTCAGGTGGTTGATCGACGCGGTGGCGAGGACCTTCAGGCCCTTGTCCTTGGCTCGCTCGAGGGTGGCCAGCGGCGCGGCGGCGCTGACCTGATCGACCAGCAGCCGCGCTCCGGTCAGTTCGGCCAGGGCGATGTCGCGCTCCAGCATGATCGTCTCGGCCGCGACCGGGACCGACGGCAGGCCCATACGGCCGGCGAACTCGCCCTCGGTGGCCGCGGCGCCGGCGCTGAGCCAGGGATCGGCCGGCCGGTGGGCGACCAGAACGCCCAGGGCGTTGGCGTAGGCCAGGATGCGGCGGAACACCTTGGAATCGACGATCGGCCGGTCGGCGTCGGTGATGTAGACGCAGCCGGCCTCGCGCATCAGGCCGATCTCGGCCATGGCTTGGCCGTCCAGGCCCTTGGTCGCCGCCCCGGCGGGATAGACGTGGACCAGCTCGATGTCGCGCGCCCGGCGCAGGATGAAGTCGACCATGGCCGGGTCGTCGATCACCGGGTCGGTGTCGGGCTGGACGACGATCGAGGTGACGCCGCCAGCGGCGGCCGCGCGCGCGGCCGACTTCAGAGTCTCCTTGGGCTCGTTGCCCGGCTCGCCGGTCTTGACCCTGAGGTCGACGAGGCCGGGGCAGAGCAGGGCGCCGTTGGCGTCGACCACACGGATGTCGTCCGAGAGGTCGGCGAACCCGACCTCGCGGGTGACCTCGGCGATGCGGCCCTGGCTGGCGATCAGGGCGCCGGGGCCGTCGTAGCCGGTCTCGGGGTCGACCAGCCGGGCGTTGACGAAGGCGATGGCCTGGGTGGCGGTCACGGGCGGTTGTCCAGTCGGGCGGCCAGGGACGCCAGGATCGCCATGCGCACGGCGACGCCCATCTCGACCTGGTCCTGGATGAGCGAGACGCTGAGGTCGTCGGCGACGTCGGAGTCGATCTCGACACCGCGGTTCATCGGCCCGGGGTGCATGACCCGCACCTTGGGCGCGGCCTTGGCCAGCTTCTCGCGGTCGAGCCCCCAGAGGCGGAAGTACTCGCGCATGCTGGGCACCAGCGCGCCCTGCATCCGCTCCAGCTGCAGGCGCAGCATCATGACGACGTCGCAGCCCTCGATGCCGCGCTTCAGGTCGTGGTGCACCTCGACGCCCCAGCGGGCGACGTCGGCCGGCATCAGGGTCGGCGGCCCGACCACCCGCACCTGGGCGCCCAGCATGGTCAAGAGGCCGACGTTCGAGCGCGCCACGCGGCTGTGCAGGACGTCGCCGCAGATGGCCACCTTCAGCCCGTCCACGTGGCCGAAGGCGCGGCGCATGGAGAGCGCGTCGAGCATGGCCTGGGACGGGTGCTCATGCTGGCCGTCGCCGGCGTTGACGACGCTGCAGCTGACCTTCTGGCTCAGCAGCGAAGCGGCGCCCGACGAGGCGTGCCGCACCACCAGGATGTCCGGCTGCATGGCGTTCAGCGTCACGGCCGTATCGATCAGGGTCTCGCCCTTGGAGATCGACGAGGTGCGCGGGCTCATGTTGACGACGTCGGCGCCCAGCCGCTTGCCGGCCAGTTCGAACGAGCTCTGGGTGCGGGTCGAGGCCTCGAAGAAGAGGTTGATCATCGTCCGCCCCTTCAGGAGGTCGACCTTCTTCGCCGTCTGGCGGTTCAGAGCGACGAAGCCGTCGGCGAGGTCCAGCAGATCCTTGACCTGCACGGGGTCGAGGTCGGCGACGGACAGGAAATGGCGGCGCGGGAAGGGGAAGGTCCGGGCGCGGACCTCGTCAAGGCCGGGGGCGATGGCGGTCATTAAAGCGCCCTTCTAGGCGGCTTCGGCGGGTGGGGGAAGGGCGCTCGCGCGCCTCAGCCGCCGACGACGATCTCGTCCTCGCCGTCCGGCGCCTCGAACGAGCGCATGAACTGGTCCAGCCGCTCCTCTGTGACCTCGAAGGCGGCGTTGGCGTCGAAGCGGCGGCTGCGGGTCCTGAGCCGGGCGCTGAGGGTGGCGCGGTCGGCTGCCATGAACACGATCCGCCAGGTCCCGCCGTGGGCCTCGACCAGGGCCTTGTACTCGTCCCGCGCCCGCCGGCTCCAGAACGCGGAATCGACCACGGCCGGCGCGCCGGCCTGAAGCAACGCCCCGACCCGCGCCCGCATGGTCTCGCGGGCCGCGTCCAGGCGCTGAGGGTAGTCTTCCGGCGCATAGTCGACGCCGTAGCGGCCGGCCGTCTCCCAGACGATCTCGTCGATCGAGAGGCGCGTGAAGCCCTGGGCCTCGAGCTGCTGGGCGAAGGTGGTCTTGCCGGAGCCGGCCAGGCCGCACATCAGCACCACGAGGCCCGGCTCGGGCCGAAGCTGCGCCAGCGCTTCGGCGGCGGTCACGGCGCCGCTCACGGCCCACGCATCCGGTCGAGCGCGCCCTGCAGGATCCACGCGGCGGCGGCCTTGTCGACGAGGTCCGCGCGCCGCGCGCGGGTGACGTCGGCCTCGTCGATCAGCATGCGGTTCACGGCCACGCTGGACAGGCGCTCGTCCCAGAACGCGATCGGCAGGTCCTTCAGGCGCAGGACGTTGCGGCCAAAGGCGCGCGCCGACTGGCAGCGCGGCCCCTCTGTCCCGTCCATGTTCACCGGCAGGCCGATGACGATCCCGGCTGCGCCGCGGCTCGCCATCAGCTTGAACAGCGCCTCCGCGTCGGTGGTGAACTTGGTCCTGCGGATCAGCTCGGCCGGCGAGGCGATCATGCGCGAGGCGTCGGAGACGGCGACGCCGATGGTCTTCTCCCCGAGATCGAGCCCGACCACGGGCGCGTTCCGCGGCAGGGCGGCGCTGAGGTCAGCGATGTCGACGACGGCCATGGGGCCTGCATAGCCTTCGGGAAGGGGACGCGATACCTCGCGCTATCATGTCCCCGGCCAGGGACTTGCGGCGAGCAAGGCGGGCGGGTAACCCCTCCGCTTCCCGCAAGGAGGGCCCGATGGCCATCGACGCCGCCACTGTCCGCAAGGTCGCCGCGCTCGCGCGCATCCGCGAGCCCGAGGAGCGCCTGCAGCCGCTCGCCAACGAGCTGAACGGCATCCTGCAGTGGATCGAGCAGCTGAACGAGGTCGACACCGACGGCGTCGAGCCGATGACCTCGGCCGAGGCCATCAAGCTGCCGATGCGCGACGACGTGGTCACCGACGGCGGCGACGCCGCCCGCGTGCTCGCCAATGCGCCCAAGGCCGACCGCGGCTTCTTCGTCGTGCCGAAGGTGGTGGAATAGCCATGACCCGCCTGACGGACCTGACCCTGAAGGACGCGCTGGAAGGCCTGAAGGCCCGGCGCTTCTCCTCCGCCGAGATCACCCGCGCCCACGTCGAGGCGATCGAGGGCGCGCGCGCCCTGAACGCCTACGTGCTGGAGACGCCCGACAAGGCCCTGGCCATGGCCGCCGCCGCCGACGAGCGCATCGCCAGGGGCGAAGCGGGGCCGCTGGAAGGCGCGCCGCTGGGGATCAAGGACCTCTTCTGCACCGAGGGCGTCCGCTCCACCGCCTGCTCGCGCATCCTCGGCGACTTCAAGCCGACCTACGAGAGCACCGTCACCTCGAACCTGTGGCGCGACGGCGCGGTGATGCTCGGCAAGCTCAACATGGACGAGTTCGCCATGGGCTCGTCGAACGAGACCAGCGCCTTCGGGCCGGTGGTGAACCCCTGGCGCTCGCGCGGCTCGAACAAGCCGCTGACGCCGGGCGGCTCGTCCGGCGGTTCGGCCGCCTCGGTGGCGGCCAACCTGGCGCTCGGGGCCACGGCGACCGACACCGGCGGCTCGATCCGCCAGCCGGCGTCCCTGACCGGCACGGTCGGGATCAAGCCGACCTACGGGCGCTGCTCGCGCTGGGGCATCGTCGCCTTCGCCTCGTCGCTCGACCAGGCCGGGCCGATCGCCCGGACCGTCGAGGACGCGGCCATCCTGCTGCGCTCCATGAGCGGCCACGACCCCAAGGATTCCACCAGCATTCCGGCGGAAGTGCCTGATTTCCCGAGCTTCGTCGGCAAATCGGTGAAGGGTCTGCGCATCGGCGTGCCGAAGGAATACCGCGTCGACGGCATGCCGGCCGAGATCGAGAAGCTGTGGGCCGACGGCGTCGCCTGGCTGAAGGACGCCGGCTGCGAGATCGTCGAGGTGTCGCTGCCGCACACCAAGTACGCCCTGCCGGCCTACTACATCATCGCCCCGGCCGAAGCCTCGTCGAACCTCGCCCGCTACGACGGCATGCGCTACGGCCTGCGCGTCGACGGCAAGACCCTGACCGACGTCTACGAGGAAAGCCGCGCCGCCGGCTTCGGCGACGAGGTCAAGCGCCGGATCCTGATCGGCACCTATGTGCTCTCGGCCGGCTACTACGACGCCTACTACCTGAAGGCCCTGAAGGTGCGCCGCCGCATCGCCGACGACTTCAAGGCGGCGTTCGGCCAGGTCGACGCCCTCCTGACCCCCACGGCCCCGTCCGCCGCCTTCGGCCTCGGGGAGAACAGCGCCGACCCCGTGGCGATGTACCTGAACGACATCTTCACGGTGACGGTGAACCTCGCCGGCCTTCCGGGCATCAGCCTGCCGGGCGGCCTGGACGCCCAGGGCCTCCCGCTCGGCCTGCAGCTGATCGGCCGCTCGATGGACGAGAGCACCCTGTTCTCGCTGGCGGGGGCGATGGAAAAGGCCGCTGCCTTCACGGCGAAGCCCGAGCGGTGGTGGTGACCGCGCAATCGTTCCCTTTTTTCCGTCATCCCGGCTCGTCGTGCTCTTCGAGCGCTTGGCCGGGATGACGAAAGTGGGGGCAGTGGCAGGACGACCTAAGCCTTCCGCCGCACCATCGCGTCCGCACTCCACTCGCCGCCACCGGCGAACACGAGGTAGAAGAAGATCCAGCACAGCAGGATCGCGGCGTCGCCGCCGTTGATCGCCGGCCAGGGACCCTTCATGGCCGCGTGGGCCAGGAAGTAGCCAACCGCCATCTCGCCCGAGCAGATGAAGGCGGCCGCGCGCGTGAAGAGGCCGAGGGTCAGCAGCACGCCGCCGACCAGTTCGATCACCGCGGCGGCGATGAGGATCGGCGGCAGGCTGGTCATCCCGGGCGGCAGCGGCTGGGCGGCCGGGAAGTGGAACAGCTTCATCAGGCCGTGCTCGAGGAAGAGCAGGGCGGCGATGATGCGCACCAGGCTGAGGACGCGCGGCGCCCAGGCGTTCAGTCGTTCCATGATTTCCCCCGATCGGCGGTCACGCCGCCTTGGCCTCCATCTCGGCCATGCGCTGGATGGCGACGTAGTCGGTCTTGCCCGAGCCCAGGACCGGCACCTCGGGCACCTTGACGATGCGGCGCGGCACGGCGAGTTCCGGCGCGCCGATGGTCTGGGCGTGGGCCACGAGCTTGCCGACCTCGGCGTCGCTGCGGTCGGTGACCAGGATCAGGCGCTCGCCCTTCTTGGAGTCGGGCAGGGAGATCACCGCGTGGCGCGCATCGGGCCACAGGTGCGAGGCGAGGTCCTCGGCGGCGGTCAGCGACACCATCTCGCCGCCGATCTTGGCGAACCGCTTCACGCGGCCCAGGATCGTGATCCAGTGGTCGTCGGTCATCTCGACCACGTCGCCGGTGTCGTGCCAGCCGTCCGTCGGCGGCTCGATCCCGCCCTTGTCGTTCAGGTAGCCGGCCATGACGTTCGGCCCGCGCACATAGAGCCGCCCGCCGCGCGGAATGCCCTCGACCGGCTCGATGCGGGTCTCGATGCCCGGCAGCAGGCCGCCGACGGTGCCGCGGCGGTTGTCGTTCGGCTTGTTGACCGCCACCACCGGCGCGGCCTCGGTGGCGCCGTAGCCCTCCAGCACCGGCACCGGGCCGAAGCGCTCGGCGATCAGGTTGTGCGTCTCGTCGCGCACCTTCTCGGCGCCGCAGACGATGAACTCCAGGCCCGACATCTCGTCGCGCTCGGCGACGCGGGCGTACTGGTTCACGAAGGTGTCGGTGGCCAGGAGGATGCTGGCCTTGGAGTCCTTCAACAGCGGCGGGATCAGCTTGGTGTGCAGAGGGCTCGGGTACTGGAACGCCTTCATGCCGGTCATCAGCGGCAGCAGCACCCCGCCCGTCAGGCCGAAGCAGTGGAAGATCGGCAGCGGGTTGAACATCACCCAGGCCGGGTCGAGGTCGATGTGCGCGGCCACCTGGGCGACGTTGGCGAGGACGTTGGCCTGGGTCAGCACCACCCCGCGCGGCGCGCCGAAACTGCCCGAAGTGAAGAGGACCACGGCCGGATCGTCGGGCTTCGTCGCCGTCCGGAAGCGCTTGGGGAAGGCCCCGGCGGCCAGGGCGTAGAGCCGGTCGGCGGTCCCGACCGTGGCGCGCACGTCCTCGAGGTAGGTGATGGCGCAGCTCTGCTCGAGCGCGTCGACGAGGTCGTGAAGCTTGCCCTGCTCGATGAACCGGTGCGAGGTCAGCACGCGGCGCACGCCCGCCAGGGCGACGGCCGCCCTCAGGTTCCGGATCCCGGCGGTGAAGTTCAGCATCGCTGGCGTGCGCCCGAAGGCGTGCAGGCCGAAGAAGGTGACGACGCCGCCGGCGCTGGACGGCAGCAGGAGGCCGACGCGTTCGCCGGGCTGGGTCATGGCCGCCAGCTTGCGGCCGAGCGCGAACGACGCCCGGATCAGGTCGGTGTAGGTGAGGGGATTGCGCTCCTGGTCCTCCAGGATCGGCTTCTTCAGCCCGTACCGGTTCGCGGCGTCGACGAGGGCGTCGAAGACGGACCTGTTCGCGGCCGCAGGATCGAAAGCGCCCATGCGCTGGGGACCTCCCGGTCGTTCTCGGTGCTCCGGGACGCTACAGACCCCGCGCGGGCTTGGGAAGCGGCGCCAGCCGGTCGCGGATGAAGCCGGTGACGGCCGCGAGCCAGGCCGCGCGCACCGGATCGCGCTCGAGCTCCAGCGGCCCCTTCGCCTGCTCGAGGGTGACCGCCTCGCATCGCGGGGCCTTGCCGCAGCCGGACGCCCCGGGGCCACCGATCACCAGGATGGGGACGTCGGCCGCGTCGAGATTCCGCTGCGCCGCCTTCTGGCCGGCGTTGAAGGCTGCGATCCAGTCGAGGCTGGGCGCGCCCATGCGCAGGTCCGGATTGGCCGTTTGCCAGAGGCGCGTGACCTGGCCGCGCCAGGGGTCCGGGGAGGCGGCCGGTCCTTCGCGCCGCCAGCCGGCTCCGCCGGGCACGCGCGTGGCGCCCAGGCCGAGCTTTCTCAGCAGCGGCGTGTCGGCGGCCGGATAGGGCCGGAACGCCGGTCCGGAGAGGATGAGGCCGTCCGGCCGCAGCCCCTGCTCCACCGCAAGCGTCGCGGTCACCGCCCCGACCCCCTGGCCGAGGATCACCAGCGGCTGCTTCGGCCGGATGATCACCCGCACCATCGCCCGCACGGCGTCGGCGTCCGGATCGAGGCTCCTGACCTGCCCCAGATCGCGCGGGCCGGCGAGACGGGCAGACCCGCCCTGGCCGACCCCCTCCAGCACCCAGACCGTGTAGCCCGCCGCGTTCAGATCGGCGGTGGTCTCGAACCAGGTCTCGGCGGTCTCGCCGTAGTCGGGCAGGATCAGCACCTGACCTCTGGGCGCGGTGGCGGGCGAGGAGACGCCGTAGCGCTGCGCCGGCGCGTCGCCGAGCTGCAACAGGCCCCAGCCCCAGCCCTCCGGCGGGTAGAAGCGCTGGGCGAGGCCCGGAGGCGTCCGCGTGGGCCCGGCCGGGGCGCGATCGCCGCCGACGCCGCAGCCCGCCAGCAGCGCGGCCAGTCCCACGATCCACGCACCCCGACCCATGCGCCTAGTCATTTCCCGCCGGCGGCCGCGCCGCAACGGGAAACAACCGTCGCCTCCGGCCGTTCAGCACCTGGGACGCCACGGACGCGGGAAGGAAGAGGGCTGATGGACCTGACGATCACCGACGCGCCTGCGAGGCTCGACCGCCTGCCCTGGGGACGGTTCCACTGGCTGGTGGCGGCGGCCCTGGGCATCACCTGGATCCTCGAC
This sequence comes from Caulobacteraceae bacterium, assembly GCA_035549595.1. GTDB lineage: Bacteria > Pseudomonadota > Alphaproteobacteria > Caulobacterales > Caulobacteraceae > Acaudatibacter. Next base: position 1,320 of record DASZQQ010000171.1, on the reverse strand, counting down.
GGGCTGGAGGTGACGGTGGTCGGCTCGCTGTCGCCGGCGCTGGCCGATCCGCGCACCCTCGCCCTCACCGACAGCCAGAACGGCCTGACCGGCAGCGCCTACATCGCCGGCGCGGTGATCGGGGCCCTGCTGTTCGGCCGCCTGACCGACACGCTGGGCCGAAAGCGGCTCTTCACCCTGACGGTGGCGGTCTACCTGGTCGGCACCCTGCTGTCGGGCCTCTCCTGGGACTTCGCCAGCTACGCCCTGTTCCGCGCCCTGACCGGCGCCGGCATCGGCGGGGAGTACGCGGCGGTGAACTCGGCCGTGCAGGAGCTGATCCCGGCGCGCCGGCGCGGGCAGACGGACCTGACCATCAACGGCTCGTTCTGGGTCGGCGCCGCGATCGGCGCCCTGGCCTCGGTGGTGGTGCTCGACCCCAAGCTGTTCCCGGTCGAGTACGGCTGGCGCTTCGCCTTCATCGGCGGCGCGGTGATCGGCCTCGTGATCATCTTCGTGCGCCGCTACCTGCCGGAGAGCCCGCGCTGGCTGATGACCCACGGCCGCGCGGCCGAGGCCGAACGGATCGTCGAGGGGATCGAGGCGTCCCTTCGGCGCGAGGGCAAGGCCGTGCCGGACGAGCCGGCGGCGACGATCGCGCTGCGGCCCCGGACGTCCACGGGCGTGATCGCGGTGGTCCGGACCCTGTTCGTCGCCTATCCGCGCAGGACGATCCTGGGCGTGACCCTGATGGCCACCCAGGCCTTCTGTTACAACGCGATCTTCTTCACCTACGCCCTGATCCTGACGAAGTTCTACGCCGTGCCGACCGGCCAGGTGGGCTGGTTCATCCTGCCGTTCGCGGCCGGCAACGTGCTGGGGCCGCTGCTGCTGGGGCGCCTGTTCGACACCATCGGGCGGCGGACCATGATCGCCTCGACCTACGGGCTCGCCGGCGCGCTGCTGATCGGCGCGGGGTGGCTGTTCTCGCGCGACCTCTTGACGGCGACGACGCTGACCCTGGCCTGGAGCGTGATCTTCTTCTTTGCCTCGGCCGCCGCGAGCGCGGCCTATCTGACCGTCGGCGAGGCCTTCCCGCTGGAGACCCGCGCCCTCGTGATCGCGCTATTCTACGCCTTCGGCACCGGGCTCGGCGGCGTCGCCGGCCCGGCGCTGTTCGGGGTGCTGATCGAGAGCGGCTCGCGCGGCCAGATCTTCCTCGGCTACCTGCTGGGCGGCGGCCTGATGCTGCTGGCGGCGGTCGTGGAGGCCTGGCTGGGCGTCGCCGCCGAACGCCTGCCCCTCGAAGAGGTCGCCCCGCCGCTGTCGCACGTGCCGATT